>DATGAX010000402.1:0-6500 GCA_035312965.1 Acidimicrobiales bacterium | reverse complement strand
GGTCCCGCGCCAGATCACCTTCGTCGACGAGCTGCCCCGGAACGCCACCGGCAAGGTGCTCAAGCAGGAGCTGGTCGCCGGGCTGGACGCCTAGGCCGGGCCCAGCACCAGGTCGGCCAGGCGGGCCCGGTTCCACGCCTGGTTGCCGAACAGGATGTCGTTCTGCTTGACCCGGCGGAAGAGCAGGTGGCAGTCCAGGTCCCAGGTGAACCCCACCCCGCCGTGCACCTGGATGTTCTCCGCCGTCACCATGACGGCGGCTTCGGCCACGAAGGCCTTGCACGCCGCCGCCGCCTGCTCCCGCATCGGATCGTCGACGTCGCTGCACCAGGCCGCCCAGTGGGTGCCCACCCGGGCCAGCTCGAGCTGGTGGAGCATGTCCACGATCTTGTGCTTTATGGCCTGGAAGGTGGCGATGGGACGGTCGAACTGGACCCGCTGCTTGGCGTACTCGATGGCCATCTGCAGGGCCCGCTCGGCCGCGCCGACGGTCTCCGCGCACAGCGCCACCGCCACGTCGTCGCGGATGCGGGCCAGCTGCGCCGTCTGGTCGCCCGGAGGCCCGATGCGCCGGGCCGGCCGCCCGGACAGCTCGAGCCGGGCCGTCTTGCGGGTCACGTCGAGCGCCGGTTCGAACGTCCCGTCGGGCTGGTCGACCACGAACGCGGCCAGCCCTTCCGCGGTGCGGGCCGCGACGATGGCGAAGTCGGCGGTGTGGCCGTCCATGACCAGCTCCTTGACGCCGTCCAGCGTCCACGACGGCCCCGGCCCGGTGGCCGTGACCCGGACGGTGCCGAGCGGGTCGCCGTGCCCCGGCTCCTCCAAGGCGACGGTGCCCCGGCGGGTGCCGCCCGCCAGCCCCTCCAGCAGATCGTCGGCGCCGAGGTGGCGGGCGGCCAGCGTGGCCGCGATGGACGACGACAGGTACGGCCCGGGGAGGGCCACCCGACCCATCTCCTCCTGCAGCACGACGGCGTCGACCATCCCGAGCCCGGTCCCGCCCGCCGCCTCCGGGACCAGCAGCCCGGGCCACCCGAGCTGGGAGATCTCCTGCCACCACTCGTCGGTGAAGCCCCGATCGTCCTCGATCATGGCCCGGTAGTACGCCGCCGCGTCGGTCCGGGTGAGGAAGCTGCGGACGGCGTCGCGCAGCGCGTCCTGCTCCGGGCTGAACGTGAAGTCCATGGGCCCAGAGCGTAACCCTGACACGAGCGTCAGCAAAATGGGCGCCGCGGCGGCGGCCTGGGTTACGCTCCTCGCCGTGGACTTCTCATATGCCGAGGAGGACGAGGAATTCCGCACCGAGCTGCGGGCCTGGCTGGACGCCAACCTCCCGGACTTCCTGGAGCAGGGTGAGATCGGGCCCCGGCAGGAGGACCCCACCCTCCGCACCATGCAACGCCGCCAGGCCTGGCAGCGGCGCCTCAACGAGGGCCGCTGGGCCGCCATCAACTGGCCCCGCGAGTGGGGTGGCCGTGAGGCGACCATCATGCAGAATTTCATCTACTCGGAGGAGATGGCCAAGGCCAAGACGCCGGGCGTGTACAACGCCAACGGCATCTGGCAGATCGGCCCCATGATCATCCGCTGGGGCACCGAGGAGCAGAAGCAGAAGTGGCTGCCCGGGATCCTCAACGCCGACGAGCACTGGTGCCAGGGCTTCAGCGAACCGGAGGCGGGCAGCGACCTGGCCAACCTCCGGACCCAGGCCATCAGGGACGGCGAGGAGTACGTCCTCAACGGGCGGAAGATCTGGATCTCCTCCGCCCATCTGGCCAAGTGGGGACTCTTCCTGGTGCGCACCGATCCCACGGCCATCAGCCGCGGTGCCAAGCACGAGGGCATCACCGCGCTCATCGTCGACATGGAGCTGTCCGGGATCGAGTGCCGGCCCATTCGGGACGTCACCGGCGACCGGATGTTCAACGAGATCACGTTCACGGACGCCCCGGTCCCGGTCTCCTTCCGCCTCGGCGACGAAGGCGCCGGCTGGCTGGTCGCCATGGGCACCCTCGGCCACGAGCGGGTCGGCACCGCCGGCATGTCGATCGGCCTCAAGGCCGAGCTCGAGTCGATGATCGACGCCGCCCGCAAGCACAACCCGGCCGCCCTGGCCGACCCCGACGTCCGGGACCGGGTGGCCCGGGCCTGGACCCAGATCGAGCTCACCCGCCTCCTCAACGCCCGGGCGCTGTCCAAGGTGCTCAAGGGCGAGAAGACGTGGCCCGAGGTGCCCCTGGCCAAGCTGCAGTGGAGCCACCTCTCGCAGACCCTCGCCGAGCTCAACATCGACATGCTCGGTCCCCTCGGCCTGCTCGAGAAGGGCGCCCCCGGGGCGGTCGACAGCGGCCACGCCGCCCACAACTACCCGTGGCAGCGCTACACGTCCATCGGCGCCGGGGCCACCGAGGTGCAGAAGAACATCATCGCCGACAAGGCCATACAGCTCCCCCGCCGATGAACGTCCTCATCACCGGTGCGTCGTCGGGCATCGGCGCCGCCACCGCCCGGCTGTTCGCCGCCTCGGGCCACACCGTGGGCATCGTCGGACGCCGGGCCGACCGGTTGCACGCCGTGCTCGAGCAGTGCCTGGCCGCCGCGCCCGAGTCCCGGGCCTGGGTGGCCGACCTGGGCGACCTCGAGCTGGCCGAGGCCATCGCCGACGAGGCGGAGCAGGCTTTCGGCGGGGTGGACGTCCTCATCAACAACGCCGCCGTCCCCAAGCGCCTGCCCGTCACCGAGATGACGCCCGAGGCGGTCGAGCAGACCATGGGGATCAACTTCCTCTCGCCGGTGCGCATGACCCTCCGCCTCCTGCCCCACATGCTGGCCCGCATGGAAGGGACGGTCGTCAACGTGGCCAGCATGGGCGGCCGCCTCGGGATCGCCCACGAGACGGCCTACTGCGCCAGCAAGTTCGCCCTCACCGGCTGGTCCGAGGCCATGGCCATCGACCTGCACGGGACGGGGGTCAAGGTCCGGCTCATCCAGCCCGGCCCCATCGACACCGACATCTGGGACCGGCCCGGGGAGCGCCCGGCGGCCATCGACGTCCCCAAGGAGCCGCCCTCGCTGGTGGCCCAGGGGATTCTCGACGCGCTCTCGTCCGACCGGTTCGAGCACTACCTGCCCGACTTGAAGGGCGTTGTCGACTACAAGCAGTCCGACATCGACGGGTACATCGCCATGACCGCATCGATGGTCGCCGGCGTCGGGAAGGGGGACGGGTGATGAAGGCACTCCTGTGGGGGGTCGACGCCGAGCCGTGGACACCGCCGGGCGGATACGAGGACAACCAGCTGGTGGGCAATCTGGCCGTGACCCCGATGGCGCTCCAGGACATCCCGGAGCCCCGCTTCCTGCGTCCCGACTGGACGGTCGTCAAGCCGATCCTGGCCGGCATTTGCGGGTCCGACTCGAAGATGTCGCTTCTCGACTTCGGCGACGAGGACATCGACAACGCCATGGCCGGCCTGTGCAGCTTCCCCCAGGTGATGGGCCACGAGGTCGTGGGCACCGTCGCCGCCGTGGGCCCCGAGGCGCGGGGCGTCGAGGTGGGCCAGCGGGTGGTCATCAACCCGTGGCTGTCGTGCGCGCCACGCGGCATCGACCCGCCGTGCCCGTCGTGCCAGAAGGGCGACTACAGCCTGTGCTGGAACTTTCAGGAGCCGCCCATCGCCCCCGGACTGCACACCGGGCTGTCGAGCGACGCCACCGGTGGCTGGGCCGAGCTGATGCCGGCCCACACCCAGATGGTGATCCCGGTGCCGGACGGCATCGACGACGAGGACGCCGTGCTGGCCGACCCCTTCTCCGTCTCGCTGCACGCCGTGGTCAACCACCCGCCCCCGCCGGGTGGCAAGGTCCTGGTGTACGGGGTCGGCGCCCTGGGCAGTACGGCCATCGCCATCCTGCGCGCCCTGTACCCGGACGTCGAGGTGGCCGCTATAGCCCGCTTCGACGGCCAGGCCGCGCTGGCGGACAAATTCGGCGCGTCGGTGGTGCTCCGGCCCGACGACCGGCTCCAGGTCATCGAGGAGCTGGCCCGCTGGTCCGGCGGCCGCCTGGTCGGGGGAACGGCCGGTCTCCCCATGTGCCACCCCGGCGGCATCGACGTCGTGTACGACACGGTCGGCAAGCCGGAGACCCTCGAGGTGGGGGTCCGCCTGCTCAAGGCCCGCGGCACCTTGGTGAAGTCCGGCTTCCACGCCCCGGGCCGGTGGGAGTGGAGCCCCCTGTACTTCAAGGAGCTCAACTGGGTGGGCTCCAACGCCTTCGGGATCGAGGAGGTCGAGGGCCGGCGCCGGCACGCCATGCAGCACTACTTCGACCTGGTGCTGACCGGCCGGGTCTCGGTGCGGCCCATGCTGACCCACACCTTCCGGTTGGAGCAGTGGCGCGACGCCCTGTTCACCATCGCCACGCAGGGCGAGACGGGAGCGGTCAAGGTCGCCTTCGACTACCGCCCGTCAACCTGAGTCGAAGATCCGGGTCACGGCCGCTCAGATCCGCTCTATGACCGTCGCGTTGGCCTGGCCGCCGCCCTCGCACATCGTCTGCAACCCGTAGCGGCCCCCCGTCGCCTCGAGGTGGTTTAGCAGGGTGGCCGTCATCCGCACCCCGGAGGCGCCGAGCGGGTGCCCGATGGCGATGGCCCCGCCCCGCGGGTTGAGCACCTCCGGGTCGACCGGGAACTCGCGGGCCCAGCGCAGCACGATGGAGGCGAAGGCCTCGTTGCACTCGACCGCGTCGAACTCCCCGACCTTCATGCCTGTGCGCTCGAGCAGCCGGCGGGTCACCCGGTTGGGGGCCGACAGCACCAGGACCGGATCCTCGGCCGCCACCGCGAACCCGGCGAAGCGGGCCCGGATGGGCAGCCCCATCCGCTCCGCGAAGGACCGCTCCGCGATGATCATGGCCGCCGCCCCGTCGGTCATCTGCGACGAGTTGCCGGCCGTGATGGCGGGGGCGGTGTCGGGTTCCCACGACTGGGCGGGAAGCAGGGCGGCGAGCGCCTCCGCTGAGGCGTCGTAGCGGATCCCCTCGTCGCGGTCGAGGACCGCCCCGCTGAGGGAGCCGTCTTCGCCCTTGACCGGCACGGCCAGGATCTCGTTGGCGAAGTGGCCGGTGGTGGTGGCCTCGGCCGCCCGCCGATGGCTCTGCAGGGCGTAGGCGTCCATCTCGCCCCGGGTGACGCCGCACTCGTCGGCCAGGACCTGGGCCACCCGGAACTGGGCCCACAGCCGGTCGTCGATGGCGGCCATGAACGACGGCGAGAACGGCCCGGTGCCGCCCTTGGCGTTGGACGCCATCGGGACTCTCGTCATGGACTCCACGCCGCACGCGATCGCCAGGTCGTACATGCCGGCGACCACACTGGCCGCCACGAAGTGCATGGCCTGCTGCGACGAGCCGCACTGGCGGTCGACGGATGTGGCCGGCACCGTCCAGGGCAGCCCCCCGGCGACGACCGCGTTGCGGGCCACGTTGCACCCCTGTTCGCCCGACTGGGTGACGCACCCGGCCACCACGTCGTCGATGCGCTCGGGGTCGACGCCGGCCCGCGCCACGATGGAACGGAGTGTGAAGCCGAGCAGGTCGGTGGGATGCCAACCGGCCAGCGCCCCCTTGCGCTTGCCGAACGCGGTGCGCACCACATCGACGATCACCGCCTCCCGGGCGGTCACAGCGGGTTCTCGCGCAGGTACCCGTATATCGAGGCGAAGCCGGCGTCGACCTTCTCCGGCAGCGGCACCACCGGGCCCAGGGCCCGGGCGCCGCAGACGATCTGGGCCGACCGCTCGACCAGGGCGGTGATGTGCAGGGCCTTGTCCGGGTTGGGCCCGACCGCGACCATGCCGTGGTTGGCGATCAGCGCCGCCCCCCGGCCCTGCAGGGCGTCGACCGCCTCCGCCCCGACATCGGCGGTGCCGCTGGCCGCGTACCTGGTGCACCGGACCGCCCCGCCCACGTAGATGGAGAACTCGTCGATGCAGCTCGGGATGTCCTGATGGGTGATGGCGAACATCGTGGCGAACACCGGGTGGGAGTGGATGACCGAGCCGATGTCGTCGAAGGCCTTGTAGCAGGCCAGGTGCAGGAGCTTCTCGGACGAGGCCGACCGGCCCTCCTTGGCCGCCAGCGTGGCGCCGTCGAGGTCGATGACGACGAGATCGTCGAGGGTCATCTCGGCGTAGTCGACGGAGGAGGGGGTGATGACGATGGTGCCGTCCTCCTGGCGGGCCGAGATGTTGCCCGCCGTCCCCTCCACCAGGTTGCGGCGGAGCATGTCCTTGGCCGCGGCCAGGACCGCTTCGGGCGCCGACTCGACGTACCTCACTGCATTACCTCCGGGTTGACGATGTGGAGAAGCGGTTGGCCGGCGACCAGCCGGGTGAGCTCGTCGGCCACGATGCTGGCCTGCCGGCACTCGGTGTCCCAGGTGGCGCCGCCGATGTGCGGGGTGAGCACGACGTTGCTCATGCCGACCAGCGGGTGAT
>DATGAX010000401.1:0-4174 GCA_035312965.1 Acidimicrobiales bacterium | reverse complement strand
CACCGCTCGCCGGCACTCCTCCGTGGTTGGTCACGGGAACGTCGCGTATCTCGCCGGCGGCGAGCGGGGTCCCGCCGGAGCGACTGTCGTAGACGCGGGCCGGCGCCATGGTGTGATACTGCCCGCCTCCCTGGCCGAAGGCGCGAACGACGTCGGGGCCGGCCCCATCGGCGACGAAGATGCGGCCCAACCCTGCCGACGGGGTGGAGAAGTGGGTCTGGGTGCCCACGCTGGCCGTGAAGAGGGAGGCGCCGGTTGCCGGATTCAGACCGTACAATACGCCGCCACCGACGTCGATAGTCCAGAGCACCCCGCCCGAGAGGATCGGCGCACCTGGCTGGAAGGACGGACCCGACCAGGCGGGGCTGAAAGAGGGGCCCGGGCCGAGCCTGAGCGCCTTGATCCCTTCAGGACAGGGGACGTAGACATAGGGGTCGGAGTAGGCTACTCCGCCGAAGACCTGGTCGAAGGCGTAGGTGGGGTCGGTGGGCTGGGCCAGCGCCGTGCTGCAGACGGGGGCCGCGAAGGCCTCACCCCCGATGTGGTTGGCGTTGGCTGAAAGAGCGCCGGTGTCGAGCAGGTAGCCCCAGCCGTTCTTGCCGCTCTGGAAGACCAGGTTGCCGCCCGTCCCGACGACGGCCGGGCCGATCGACCCCATGTCGGTGTCCCGGTTGTTCAGCGTCGCCCAGTAGGTGGGCGCCCAGGAATCAAGGTAGCCGAGGTTGGCGTTCAGCTTGAAGACCGTCTCGCCGCAGTCGTAGGCCGTGCCGCTGCTCCCGTTTCCGGTGGCGACGTAGACGTTGCCGCCGGCGTCGACAGCCGGCCCCGAGGCCCCCCAGATACCTGCCTCGTTGGCGGTCGTCCCGGCGCAGGGAGACTGCGGCTGGTCCTTGAAGACGGCCAGCGCGGTGCTGCTGCCGTCGGCCTTGATGCCCACCACCCAGCCGTGATAGACCTGGCAGTCACCGATGTAGCCACCGAAAGGGACGTAGACCGTCCCGTTGGCCAGCGCCAGCGCCCCACGCTGCTGCTCGCGGTAGACGTCGAATCCGGCCGGGTTGATGGCTATGGGCGTGAACCTTCGCGATCCGTCGCTGAGGTTGACCGCGACCAGTTGGTACTGGTCGGTCGCCCCGTGGACGAAGGCGACCGCGTAGGCCACTCCCGCCACGGGATCGACCACCGGGGTTCCGGTAATCCCGTCGGGGCTGATGTTGCCGCAACCGGCGAAGAGCGAGTTGCCCGCCACCGTGACCGGCATGCCGAAGTTCGCCGGGGCGGCCCAGGTAGAACTGCCGGTGGTGCCGTCGAGAGAGTAGATGGAGTTGTTCTCGGTGGCGACGATGATCTGGTTGCCCACCACCAGCGGATTGCCGTAGACGTCGCCGTCGAGGGTGGGCGAGATCCACTGCTGGGTGATCCGGGTGATGGGGCCGGCGACGGTGTCGTCGCCGTCGCGAGCGTTGCTGCGGTGATACGTCGGCCAATCGCCGGTCGCGGCCAATGCTCCCTGGCCGGAGAGGCCGGCCGCCAGGGCCGCCAGGCCGAGACACATCAGGAGAAGGCGGTGGCGCATCGCAACATCATGACCGACCCGGCGGGAGGTCGCAAGCTCGGCAAGGTGTCCGGAATCAGGACAGAGGAAGACTCAGCAGGATCACCCGTACCAGCCGACCACGTCGGCGACCACGTCGGTCGAGCCGGCCGCGTTGTAGACGTCGATCACCCCGTTGGCGCCGACTCCCACGAGCACCAGGTCGGGGACAGTCTGCCCGGCGCTGAAGGAGAGGTCGGCGGTGACGGGCCGCGCCGCGCCGTCGGGGTAGACAGTGAGGTAGCTGCCGCTCGACGGGTTGGTGACGGTCACGTTGAGGACCACCGCCGTGGGCGGGACCGGAGAGGTGGAGCTCATCAGCGGCACGCCGCCCCAGCCCGCAACGGTGACGCGCATCGTGGCGCCGGGGCCGAGGGGACCGCCGGCGCCCGTGCCGTCGCGCGTGTCCAGGACGCGGTCCGGAGTCACGCCGGTGAACGTGGCGCCGGTCGTCGACGCGATCCCGTCCGAGTACCAGCCCACGACGTCGGCGATCGCATCCGCGGTGCCGGCCGCGTTGTACAGGCTGAGCTGTCCGCCCGCGCCCAGCTTGACCGTCACCCGATTGCCGGCGGTCTGGCCGGCCACGAAGTTCAGGTTGGCCGTGGCCGGGAGTGCGCCGCCGGCCGGGTAGAGCGCGAAGTAGCTGGACGGCGCGCCCGCGGCGCTCGTGTCGAAGAGGTTGAGGACCACTGCGGAGGCTCCGCTCAGGGGGACACCGCCCCGGCCGGCGACCGTGAAGGTGATCGTCTGGCGGGACGCCAACGGCCCGCGGTAGCCTCCGTTGCCGTCGCGAGTGTCGAGGATACGCGCCGGGACGATCGGATGGTAGAGCCCGCTGGCGCTGGGTGAGCCCGTGGTCGTGGGCACGTAACCGAAGACGTCGAAGATGACGTCCGTGTAGCCCGCGGCGTTGTAAATGGTGAGCTGTCCGGAGCCCCGGACGGCGACCTGCACCTCGTTGGCGACGGTCTGCCCCGCGACCCAGTTCAGGCTGGCGGCCAACGGCCGGGGATCTTCCTGAGGGTAGACGGTGAGGTAGCCGGCGTTGGTGGTATTGGTCACAGCGACGTTGAGCACGACCGCGCCAACCGAGGCGGCGGGGACGCCGCCGGTGCCCGTCACCCTGACGTTAAGCGATCCCCCAGGGCCCAGGCGGGCCGCGGGTACGCCACCCAGCCCGGTGCGGGTGTCGAGGATCCGAGCGGGCGGGAGGGCCTGCACGCCGCTTTCGACCAGGGTGGCGCTCGCGCCCAGGAACTCCTCCGCGACGTAGGCGTAGCCGTTGGGAGCCACCGACCAGGCGGTGGCCACGAACTGGTAGGGGCCGAGGATGTTGGCCCTGTGCGGAGCGCTGTTCATGAACAGGGTGTTGGCCTGGCTGTCGTCGATGCCGCCCGACATGTAGGCGATGTTCTCGCCGCCCTGGGTGGCGCCGACGCCGCAGTCGAGGGCCAGTGTCGGCCCATTGGTGTGCGAAAGGTAGCCCTGAGCCATGATTCTCTCCGCATTCTGAACCGCGACCGCCGCCAGACAGTCACTCCAGCTCAGCGCCGGCAGGCCCGCCCCGGCGCGATCCTGGTTGATCAGCGTCTGCTGCAGGCTGATGCCAGTACCAGAGGCAGCGTAGGCCGCCGTAGGGTCGCCGACGGCAGATATAGATGATACGAAGGCGGAAAGCCCAAGACCGAGAAGGAGCGCGTTCACCGCCGCGGGCCGCATTACGGTTTCCACTACGAAGCAAAACGGTGCCCGCCAGCCCCGGCCTGCGGACCGTCACCGAAGAGTGAGGGACGTCACCCAGGGGTTATCCGGGTTTCTTTCTGTCGCGGCGCCGCAACGCCGCTGCGCGGGCTAGTTGTACCAGCCGACCACGTCGGCGATCACGTCGACGCTGCCCGAGAAGCTGAAGACGTTGGCCCGGCCGTCCGGACTCAGCTTGACCACGACCAGGTTGGGGATGGTGCCGCCCGGCGGCCAGTTCAGGTCCGCGATCACCGGCTGCTGGGCGTCGCTGGGATAGATGGTGAAGAAGCTGCCGGCGGTGGTGTCGGTTGCCGTCACGTTCATGACGACTGCTGCCGGAGCCGCGGGCGAGTCCATCCCCGGGACGCCGCCCCTGCCGGCCACGATCACGGAGAGCGTGCCGCGGGCCGGAAGTGGGCCGGTGTACCCGCCCGTGCCGTCGCGAGTATCGAGAATTCGCAACGGACTGACGCCGGTGAACTGGACGCCGGTGATCTGGGCGGCGCCATCGGTGAACCAGCCGTTGACGTCGACGATCACCTGCACCGAGCCGAAAGGATTGTAGATCTTGATCGCCCCGGTCGGCCCCAGCTTGACCACGACCCGGTTGCTCTTGGTCTGGCCGGCGGTGAAGTTCAGGTTGGAGGTCGTGGGCCGGCTGACCGAGGGGTCGGCGGGCCACAGAGTCAGGAAGTCTCCCGGCGCGGTGGACCCGGTCGCGGCCAGGTTGAGGATCACGGCGGAGGCGCCCGACGCCGGGACTTGAGAGGGGCCGCCGGCCTGGGTATTGCTGCCGCCGACCTGGAGGGTGACCGTTTGCCCCTGGGTCAGCGG
>DATGAX010000400.1:0-2504 GCA_035312965.1 Acidimicrobiales bacterium | reverse complement strand
GGCGGTCCCGCATCCGCCGGGCCAGCTTGAGCCCGTAGCCGACATCCGGACCGGCCGAGCCGAACCGGGGGCCGGTCGGCGGCTCGAGGTCGAGAGGCTCGGCCGGGCGGTGGTCGAGCTGCCAGGATCGCGGGGGTGGCAGCAGGGCGGAGGGCCGCACGCGGTCCGTGTCGGCGGCCGGTACCTGGGCCGGTTGGGTCACGGTGCGATCACGGGGCCTGAGTCTGGCCGTCGGCCCGCCTCCGCGGCAACCTCGGCCGCCTCGGGACCGAGCTGCAGCAGGCCGAACACGACCGAGTCGGCCAGCGCCGCCCAGGACGCCTCGATCACGTTCTCCGACACGCCGATCGTGGTCCACGACCGTTCGCCGTCGGTGGAGTCGATGAGCACCCGGGTGACGGCTCCGGTGCCGCGACTGGTGTCGAGCACCCGGACCTTGAAGTCGGTCAGGTGCACGTGGGCCAGCTGCGGGTACACCGGCCCGATGGCCTGGCGCAGGGCGGCGTCGAGTGCGTTGACCGGGCCGTTGCCCTCGGCGGTGGCGATCACCCGCTCGTCGTCGACGACCACCTTGACCGTCGCTTCGGTCACGAAGGTGCCGTCCTCGCGCAGCTCGGTGATGACGCGGTGCGACTCGAGGGTGAAGAACGACTGCTTCCAGCCGGTCGCGGCCCGCATCAGCAGCTCGAGCGAGCCGTCCGCCACCTCGAAGTGGTAGCCCCGGTGCTCCAGGTCCTTGAGCTGCTCCACCACCGCGGCCATGGCCGAGTCGTCCATGGACAGGCCGAGCTGCGCCGCCTTGAGCGCGATGGTCGACCGCCCGGCCATCTCGCTGACCACGAAGCGGGTGCCGTTGCCGACCAGATCCGGGTCGACGTGCTCGTAGGCGGCGCGGGAGCGGACGATGGCGCTCGTGTGGAGGCCGGCCTTGTGGGCGAACGCGGACGTCCCGACGAAGGGCTGGTGCGGATGGGGCGCGATGTTGACGACCTCGGCGATGTGGTGGGCGACCGACGTGAGCAGCGGCAACCGGGACCGTTCGATGGTGCGGACCCCCATCTTGAGATCCAGGTCGGGCACCACCGCCGTCAGGTCGGCGTTGCCGGTGCGCTCGCCGTAACCGTTGATGCAGCCCTGCACCTGGGTGGCGCCCATGCGCACCGCGGCGAGCGAGTTGGCCACCGCGCACCCCGAGTCGTTGTGGAAGTGGGCCCCCACCCCGACGCCGGTGTTGAAGCGGTCCCGCACCGCGCCCACCACCCGCTCCACCTCGAACGGCAGGCTGCCGCCGTTGGTGTCGCACAGGACCAGGACCTCGGCTCCCGCCGCGGCGGCGGCCGCGAGCACATCGGTGCTGAAGCCCGGGTTGGCCCGGAACCCGTCGAAGAAGTGCTCGGCGTCGAGGAACACCCGCTTGCCCTGGGAGACGAGGTACCCGACGGAGTCGGCGACCATGTCGACGGCCTCGGTGAGGGAGGTCCGCAGGGTCTCGGTCACGTGCCACTCGGCCGACTTGGCGACCAGGCACACCACGTCGGTGCCGGCCGCCATCATGTCGGCCAGCACCGGGTCCGTCTCCGCCCGGCCGCCCGCTTTGCGGGTGGATCCGAAAGCGACCAGCGTGGCGTGGTGCAGCTGCAGCTCCCCCGCCGCGGCCCGCCGGAAGAACTCGGCGTCCTTCGGGTTGGCCCCCGGCCAGCCGCCCTCGATGTACTGCACCCCGAGGTGGTCGAGCTGCTCGGCGACGCGGAGCTTGTCGTCCACGGTCAGCGACAGGCCCTCCTGCTGGCTGCCGTCGCGCAGGGTCGTGTCGTAGATGTCGACCGCCTCGGGCAGCTCCGGCCCGAGGGTGGCGTGTACGTGGTCAGCCGACATGCTCCACCCAGTCCTTGTACCGGTCGACCTGGCCCCGCACCGCGGCGTGGTAGGTCTCCTGGATCCGGCGGGTGATGGCACCGGGACGGCCGTCGCCGACGGGCCGCTCGTCCACGGACGCGATGGGGACCACCTCGGCCGCGGTGCCGGTGAGGAAGGCCTCTTCGGCGGTGTAGAGATCGGACCGGAGGAGGTGGCCCATCTCGACCTCGTAGCCGAGGTCGCGGGCGATGGCCATGACCGAGTCCTGGGTGATGCCTTCGAGCGCGCCGGCGGACAGCGGGGGCGTGATGATCCGGCCGTGGCGGACGACGAACAGGTTCTCGCCGGTGCACTCGCTGACGTAGCCCTGGGGCGAGAGGAGGATGGCCTCGTCGTAGCCGGCCTTGAGGGCCTCTATCTTGGCCATCGACGAGTTGATGTACATGCCGGTCCCCTTGGCCGCGGGCGGCATGGCGTTGGGGTCGTGGCGCTGCCACGAGCTGATCTTCATCCGGACCCCGTTGGCGATCCCCTCGTCACCGAGGTAGGCCCCCCAGGGCCACACCGCGATGGAGACGTTGACCGGGCAGGGCAGCGGGTTGAGCCCCATCTCGCCGTAGCCCAGGTAGACGATGGGCCGGATGTAG
>DATGAX010000399.1:0-6306 GCA_035312965.1 Acidimicrobiales bacterium | reverse complement strand
CCACACATGACCACCACGCTACGGGGCCCGACCGGTAGAATCGGGCGCCTCCCTCGCCCCGACTCGTCATGGTCCTCGCTCCCACCACTGCCGCGGCGGACTGGGTCTCGTGGTGCCGGCGCCAGCTCAATGCGCTGGCCCCCTCGGCCCTGGCCCTCGCCCTCGGCAGCACCGCCCTCCTCCTCGGCTGGGCCGGGGTCGACCAGGCCGCGCAGACCTACCGGACGCTGCAATTCCAGCTGCACGGGCTGATGCTCTGGGACAGCGGTTGGTACGCCGGCAACTTCCCGCTGGGCTACAGCGTGCTCTTCCCCGCCGTGGCCGGGACCTTCGGGATCAAGGTGGTGGCCGTGGCGTCGGCGGTGATCGCCACCTGGTCGTTCGACCGCTTCGTCCGCACCTACCTAGGCTCCCGGCCTCTCGGCACCTGGTACTTCGCCGTCTCCACTCTGCTGCCCGTGACGATCGGACAGTGGCCGTTCCTCGCCGGTGAGGCCGCCGGCCTCCTCGCCCTGGCCAGCCTGCAGAGAGGGCGACGCGTCTTCGCCCTGGTCCTCGGCATCGTGGCTGCTCTGTTCTCCCCTCTCGCCGCCGCCTTCCTCGCCCTCGGCTGCCTGGCGTGGGCTGCCTACTCGAGCCGCCGGCGCTGGCTCATCGCCACCGCGGCCGCCGCTCTGGTCGTCGTCGTCGGCATCGGATTCCTGTTCCCCGGCACCGGCCCGTTCCCGTTCCCCTGGACCGGGCTGGTGCCGACCGAGCTGCTCTGCCTGTGCTGCCTGACACCTCTGGTGCAGACCACTCCGGCGGTGCGCTTCGGGGCGCTGCTGTACGCCGCGTCGTCGTTGTTCTCCTTCCTCGTGCCCAACCCCCTCGGGGGCAACGCGCCCCGCCTGGCCGCTTCCATCGGTGTGCCCCTGCTGGCCTGCTTCCTGACCGTGCCGGGCCCGGCGCTGGCCCAGCTGTCGCACTCGAGGGTGGTCCGCCGTGCCGCCGTCCGGTGGCACCGCCCCGTAGCGCTGCCGGGCCGGTGGCGTTACGTCGCCATCCTCCTGGTCGTCCCTTTCGCCGTCTGGCAGTGGGCCCCATGGGCGGGCGTGGTCACGTCGGCTGCGGCCTCGCCCTACACCCAGTCGTCCTTCTACAAGCCGCTGATCAGCGAGCTGGCCGTGGTCGCCCCGCTGCCCGTCCGGGTGGAGATACCACCGACAGCGGAGCACTGGGAGTCGGCATTCGTCGCCCCTCACGTCTCGCTGGCCCGGGGCTGGGAGCGGCAGCTGGACATCGCCGACAACCCGCTCTTCTACAACACGGGAGCCCTCACCCCGGCGACGTACTCGTCCTGGCTGGACGCCGAGGGCGTCTCGTACGTGGCCCTGCCCGCCGCGCCGCTGGACTACGCGGCCAAGGCCGAGGGGACGCTGCTCGGTTCGGGCACGGTGCCCGGGTTGTCGCTGATCTGGAGCAGCCCCACCTGGAAGCTCTGGCGGGTGAACACCAGCCCCGGGCTGGTCACGGGGCCGGCCACCCTCCTCGCGGTGGAGCCCGACCACCTGGTCCTGCAGGCCATGTCGGCCGGATCGATCACGGTCCGGGTCCGCTACACCGGGTTCTGGACCGTCACCCAGGGGGCGGCGTGCGTCGGCTCGGCCGCCGCGGCGCTGGCCGCGGCGGGCCGCGGGACGGGCGCCACGCAGGCGAACGGCACCTCGGCCGCGCCCTACGAGTGGACGGCGGTGACGGCGCTGGGCCCCGGGATCATCGAGCTGTCGGCGTCCGTGCTGCACCCGGCGCCGGCCGCCGCCTGCCCCAAGTCCTGATCCGGGTCCCCCTCAGGTCGTCGACGGCACGGGCGGGGCGACCGGGGCTGGTGCGACCGGTGCCAGGGCGGCCGGCAGCTCCAGCACGAACTCCGCCCCCGGAGCACCGGAGCCGACCCGGATGGTGCCCCCGTAGAACCGGCTCAGATCGGCCACGATGGCCAGGCCCAGGCCGAACCCGCCTTCGCCGCGGTCGCGGGCCTCGTCCAGCCGGACGAACCGCTCGAAGATCCGTTCCCTCTCCGCTTCCGGGACCCCCGGTCCGTCGTCGGCCACGACCAACCGGACCGGGCCCGGCCCGGGCCCGACGGTGAGGGACACGTCGACGGCCGTGGAGGCGAAGCGGCGGGCGTTGTCCACCAGGTTGGCGACCATGCGCTCGGCGTAGACGGGCGGCACCCGGACCGGGGCCGGGTCGATCCTGAGGCGTACCACGGGCGGCCCCGGCGGCAGGTCCCGCACCACCATCTCGACGGTGTGAGCCAGGTCGGTCGGCTCGCTCGCCTCTATCAGCGACCCCTCGTCGGAGCGGGCCAGCAGGAGCAGACCGGACACCAGCCCCTCCATCCGCTCGTTCTGGCCCAGCACGCCGGTGGCCACCTGCCACCAGTTGGCCACGCCCGGATGGTGCATGGCCACCTCCAACTCCGTCCGGATGTTGGCGATCGGCGAGCGCAGCTCGTGCGAAGCGTCGGACACGAAACGCCGCTCCCGCTGGGTCGACGCCTCCATCCGGTCCAACATCGAGTTGAGGGTGCGGGCCAACCGCCCCACCTCGTCGTCGTTGGCCGGCTCCGCCACCCGGTGGCGGGACCGGTGGTCGGCGACCTTCGCCACCTCGGCCACCTCGCGGCGCATCATCTCGATCGGCCGCAGGGCCCGCCCGACGATCACCCAGCAGATCAGGCCGACCACGGCCAGCAGCATGGGGCTGCCGATGTCGAGGAGCCGCTGCACATCGGCGACCGTGTGGTCGAACTGCTGCATCGACGCCACCACCACGACGTAGTGCTTGCCGCTGCCGACCTGCACCGGCACGGTCACCTGCTGCACGTCCCGGGCGGTGGAGACGAAGACGTCCGAGGCCGGCGACACGACAGGATCGCCGGGCTCCCAGAGCGGTCCGAACTTGCGCAGGGGGCGGCTGGCGCCGATGACCTTGCCGCGGAACAGGACCTGCACCAGGCCCGACTCGATGGTCGGATTGCCCGGCAGGACGATCGGCGTGGACAGCTCCGGGTTGTAGGCCAGGACCTGGCGGGCATCGGCCTCGGCCGTCTGCATCAGCACCCGCTGGCGGTCGTGCTGCAGGTCCACTCTGATGACCACGGCGCTCACGGCCAGGGCGCACCCGACGGCGAGGAGGGCGGTGGCGGTGACGCGTACCCGGACGCTGCCGATCAGGCGGCGGGCCAGCATCACCGCGGCGCGGCGGACCTGGCCCGCTCTCATCCGGGGCCCACGGCAACGACCCGGTAGCCCAGACTGCGCACCGTCTCGATGTGCGACGGCCGGCCGGGCCGGTCGAGCTTGCGGCGGAGGTAGCCGACGTACACCTCGACCACGTTCGGGTCGCGCTCGGCCGCCTGGTCCCACACGTGGTCGAGCAGGTCGGCCTTGGAGACGGCCTGCTCGGGCCGGTGCATCAGGTACGACAGCAGGGCCAGCTCCCTCCTGGTGAGGGCGATCTCCTCCCCGCCCCGCCAGCACCGGTGCCCGGCCGTGTCCAGCTTGAGGTCGCCGTACTCGAGGACCGCTCCCGTGGGCGCTCCGCCCCGGCGGATGAGGGCCCGCAGCCGGGCGAGCAGCACCGGGTACGAGAACGGCTTGGTCAGGAAGTCGTCGGCTCCCGAATCGAGGGACTCCGTCTGGTCGAACTCCCCCTGCTTGGCCGTGAGCATCAGCACGGGTACGTCGACGCCGGCGTCGCGAAGGCGTGACACCACCTCGTAACCGCTCATCTTCGGCAGCATGAGGTCCAGGATCACGGCATCGAACCCGCCCTGAAGCCCGGTCGTTAGGCCCTCCACCCCGTCGGCCGCCACCTCCACCGAATAGCCCTCGGCCTCCAGGCCGCGGGCCAGGGACCCGGCCATGGCCGCCTCGTCCTCCACGACGAGAATCCTCACGCCGACAGTCTGCCCGCGGCCGGCCCGGGCGAACGGTCGCGGCCCGATTTACAGTCCGTGTCCATGGGAGACCTGAAGATCGACATCGACCCGTCCGAGCTGGGCTTCGACGCCGGCCGCCTGGCCCGCCTGGACCGGCACTTCGCCCAGTACGTGGAGGACGCCCGGCTCCCGGGCTGGCTGCTGGTGGTGGCCCGCGCCGGCCACATTGCCCATCTCGCCACCGACGGCTGGCGGGACCGCGACGCCGGCCACGCCGTGGCGGAGGACACCATCTGGCGGCTGGCCTCGATGACCAAGCCCGTCACCTCGGTCGCCGCCATGATGCTCCACGAGGAAGGTGCCTTCGAGCTGAAGGACCCGATCTCCCGCTGGCTGCCGGAGTTCTCCGACATGAGGGTGTACACATCGGGAAGCTCCCTCCGGCCCGTCACCCGGCCCGCCACCGAGCCGATTCGGGTGTGGCACCTGCTCACCCACACCGCCGGCCTCACCTACGGGTTCCACTACGCCCATCCCGTCGATGCGATGTACCGGGCCGCCGGTTTCGAGTGGGGCAACCCTCCGGACGCCGATCTGGCCCGGTGCTGCGAGCTGTGGGCGGCCCAGCCGCTCCTGTTCGAACCGGGTCAGGAGTGGAACTACTCGGTGGCCACGGATGTCCTCGGCCGCCTGGTCGAGGTGGTGTCCGGCCAGACCCTCGAGGATTTCTTCCGCACCCGCATCCTGGCGCCTCTCGGCATGGTGGACACCGGTTTCTCCGTGCCCGCCGCCCAGGCCGAGCGCCTGGCGGCGGCGTACATGGCCAACCCGGCCGGGTCGTCCCACCCGGCCGTGCCCATCGACGGCAGCAACGCCCTGCGCCCGCCGTCCGCCCTGTCCGGCGGCGGGGGCCTCGCCGGCCCGGCCGCCGACTACTTCCGCTTCGCCGAGATGCTGCGCCGGGGCGGGGAGCTGGACGGGGTGCGCCTCCTGTCCCCGCGGACGGTGTCGTACATGACCCGCAACCACCTGCCCGGCGGCGTCGACCTGGAGGAGTTCGGGCGGCCGTTGTTCGCCGAGACCACGTTCGACGGGGTCGGATTCGGCCTCGGTTTCTCCGTGGTGACCGACCCGGCCAAGGGCAAGGTGCTGAGCAGCAGGGGCGAGTTCGGCTGGGGCGGCGCGTTCTCGACCTTCTTCTTCGTGGCGCCCGAGGAGGATCTGACCGTCCTGTTCTTCACCCAGCTCTTGCCGTCGAGCACCCATCCGGTGCGCAGCCAGCTCAGGCAGCTCGTGTACCAGGCGCTCGTCGACTGAGCCGTGCCGTCGACCGGCGCCCGGATCGCCCGAAGGGTGGCCTAGGGCGCGGCCAGCGCCGGGGCCGGCCGGCGCCCGGCGGCCGGCTTGTCGGCGGCGGCCGGCTTGTGGGCGGCGGCCGCCTCGTGGGCCGCGGCGATGGCCGACGACAGCAGGCCGGCGGCCCGGGCCCGGCAGATCAGCACCGTCACCGCGGTGCCGGTGCCGGTCCACAACCACCCGGTCAAGGTGTGGGCGCCGACGAACACCTTCATCGGGGTGGTGGTCAGGAGCACGAAGGTGGTCGTGCCGCTGCCCAGGTAGGTCACCGTCCACACGACCGAGAGCCAGCGGATCAGCGAGCGCCGGGCGGCCAGGCCGTCGGCCGCCCCCGGCACCAGGTCACGGGCCAGCCGGACGACCAGCGGCTCGCTGGAGAACATGGTGGCCACGAACATCAACCCGAAGGCCGCCGTCTCGACCACAGGGATGGCGAAGTACACGAGCGGGTGTCCGGAGACGACCGCGGTGACGGCCCGGACCGTGGCCATGAACACGGTCATGAGCAACATGCCCGACACGCGCCGGTACCGGAAGTGCTGGTAGGCGGCCACGCCGTAGGCGTAGACCACCGACACGGCGATGGCCCAGAGCACCGAGCCGGCGGTCAGGGCGATGTAGAAGAGGGCGAGCGGGATGATCGTCGCCACCAGCAGTGCCGGCATCGCCCCTCGGGCCAGAACGACGATCGACCGCCACATAGCTCTCTAGATCGGTACCCAGATCGTCGCTCTTGATGCCGCGTATTACTGACCCGGCCGGCCGGGCGGGGCGGACTAGCCTCTTCGGGTGCCCCTGAACGTTCGGGGGGAGCCCCGCCGGTGACGGCCTCAGACGTCTCCACCGGCCCGGCCCTCCCTCGGCTCGCCGCGGCTCGCCCCTCGATACTGGCGCGGGACCGCAACGTCGTGGGCCTCCTCGTGCTGCTGGCGCTGGTCCTGCGGGTCCCCAATCTGGGCCGGGCGTACTGGATAGACGAGGGCATCAGCGTCGGCATCGCATCGCACCCGCTGGGCCGCATA
>DATGAX010000398.1:0-2714 GCA_035312965.1 Acidimicrobiales bacterium | reverse complement strand
GCCAAGAAGGCCGCTCCGGCCAAGAAGGCTGTAGCCAAGAAGGCTGTAGCCAAGAAGGCTCCGGCGCGTAGAACCACCGCGGCCAAGAAGACGACGGCCAAGAAGGCTCCGGCCCGCAAGGTCGCGGCAGCCAAGAAGACGGTGGCCAAGAAGGCTCCGGCCCGCAAGGTCGCGGCAGCCAGGAAGACGGTGGCCAAGAAGGCACCGGCCCGCAAGACCACCGCGGCCAAGGCTCCGGCTCGCAAGACCACCGCGCCGAGGACCACAGCCGCCAAGAAGACCACCGTGCGCAAAACCGCCGCGGTCAAGAAGGCCCCCGCCGTCCGCAAGACGGCCGCTCGCCGGGCCTGACCGACGCCCGGCCTTACAGGTCGGGTATCAGTTTGAACGCTTCGGCGGCCGTCAGGCCCAGCGGCGCACCGGCCGCGGCCTGACGGTTGCGAAGTCTCTC
Source organism: Acidimicrobiales bacterium (assembly GCA_035312965.1). GTDB lineage: Bacteria > Actinomycetota > Acidimicrobiia > Acidimicrobiales > Palsa-688 > JAKCDU01. The sequence goes on along the minus strand of DATGAX010000398.1, from coordinate 2,263 downwards.
CGCGAACGCGTCGACCGCGTTCGTGTCCTCTTCGTCACCGATCCGCATGGTGGACTCGAGTTGGCTGCGATGGGCCAGGAGGGCCCGCAGCTTGACCTCCTCGTATCCGGCGATGTCCTCGAGATGGTCCGGCTGATCGGCCTCCCACAGGAGGAGGGCGGCCGGCCTGTGATGGGGGAATTCGTGCTCGGGGAAGAAGTGCGGATCGCGCGCCGCCACGATGCCATCCGTGGTCAGGAACCCGGCGACGCGATGATCGGGGTGGAGCCGGTACCGCTTCCACGGGTCGTGGCCCAGGACGACGTCGGGCCGGACCCGTCGGATCTCCCTCGCCACCCGGCCGCGCAGATCGTGGCTGTCGGCCAGCTCGCCATCGACGGCGCCCAGAAAAGTGACCCGTCCCTGGCCGCCGATGATGCGCGACGCGTCGCGCTGCTCCTCCTGGCGGCGGGCCACCAGCTGGGCCGTGTCCTGGCCCGGGTTCCAACTCCCCTTGGAGCCGTCGGTGAGGACGAGGTAGTGGACCTCGCATCCCGCCGCCGCCCACTTGGCCAGCGTGCCGCCGCATCCGAAGTCCACGTCGTCGGGATGGGCGCCGACGGCCAGCGCGCTCGCGGGCCGGGCGAGGTCCGTGGACAGCGAGCCGGCGAGGGCGCCGTGCGCGGGGGGATCGCTCACGGGGCCAGGCCCACCAGATCCTCCGGGAGGTCTACGTCCCACGCCAGCGCGGCCGACCGGACCACGCGCACCGGCATCCCGGACCGGTGCGCCTCTTCGACATGGCGCGCGAAGGAGCCGGGTCCGTAGGAAAAAGTGAACGATGTCGCGGCGGGCAGGCCGATGACGTTCGTGCCGTCCTCGCGGCGGTCGGGCACGAGCGTGACGCCGTCGAAGTCGGCCACCCACGTCACGTCCGTGACGAGGGGGAGATCCCCGGCCGCCACGATGACAGCGGCGACTCCGAGCGAACCGAGGTGGCGCACGCCTTCCGTGACGGCCTGGTTGAGCCCCCGTCCCGGTTCCCACACCACGGTGGCGCCGAGCGACTCGGCCCACCCGGCGACCTCTTCGTCGTCGCACACGACGGCGACAGGGAGGCCGCCGGCCGACGAGACCACGCGGGTGGCCATCTGGCGGGCCAGGTCCCGGCGGCGCTCGGGTGATAGGGCGGGGGCGAGTCGGACCTTGGCGCGGTGGAAAGCCTTGACCGGCACCAGTACCGCCGGGCGGCCCCGCCACAGGTCACCCGCGCTGCTCACGGCACCATCCTAAGGAGCTTGTACTGTCAACCCGGTGCGGATCGTGTTCGGCAGCGACGAGGATGCACCCGTGGTGCACGCCACGCTCATCGCAACGGTCGAATGATCCGCCAGTACCTGCCTGAGCCCCGCCTCCTGGAAACGGCGCAGGACCTGGAGGACGCCTACCTGCCTCCGGATCACCGCCAAGTGAGGGTCAACTTCGTGTCGGCCATCGACGGCGCGGTCGAAGTAGGAGGGCGCAGCGCGGCGTTGGGCGGCCCCCCGGACCGGGCTGTGTTCATGGCCATGCGGGCGGTGGCCGATGCCGTCATGGTGGGGGCCGGCACGGCGCGGGCGGAGAACTACGGGCCGGTCCGCCTCGATGCGGATGTGTCCGCCCGGAGGGAGGCGCGGGGTCAGGCGGCTCGTCCCCCGCTCGCGGTGATCTCGGCCAAGGGGGACCTCGATCCGCAGGCCCGCTTGTTCGACCCCGACGGGCAGGTGATCATCTTCACCACCCAGGAGGTGGCGGCGGCGCGCCATGATCTGGCGGACGTGGCCGAGGTGGTCGCGTCCGGCGACGGCGAGGTGGACCTGGCGCATGTGCTGTCGTTCCTGCACGACCGGGGCCTCGGCCGGGTCCTGTGCGAGGGCGGACCGTTCCTGACCCGGCGCCTGCTCGAAGGGGGCCTCGCCGACGAGCTGTGCCTCACCATCGCGCCGGTCCTGGCGGGGGCGGGGCACCGCTCACTCAGCCAGATCTGGATGGGGGATCCGGGGCAGCTGCACCTGACCGCGCTCATGGAGGGTGACGGGATGATCATCACCCGCTACGAGGTGGAGTCCCGGTGAAGACCCGCAGGGCCCCGTCGCGCACCCTCGAGCGGGCCCTGCTCGAATCGGGCCACGAGGTGATCGTCGGAGTGGACGAAGTCGGGCGCGGGGCGTGGGCCGGGCCGATCATGGTCGGCGCCGCGGTGCTGCCCCCCGACCGGAGGGTGTACGGGGTCCGGGACTCGAAG
>DATGAX010000397.1:0-5658 GCA_035312965.1 Acidimicrobiales bacterium | reverse complement strand
TTGGCGACCGCGCCCAGGAAGAGCATGAGGGCCAGGCCGGTGGCGAAGGCGCCCGGCAGGGTCCCCGCCCCGCTCGCGAGGGGAGCCAGCACGGCGGCGTAGTCCACCGATCCGAAGTGTTGGAACATGAGGAACAGGGCGATCATGAAGCCGAAGTCGCCGACGCGGTTGGTGACGAACGCCTTCTTCGCCGCCACCGCGGCGGAGTCGCGCTCGAACCAGAATCCCACCAGGCCGTAGGAGCAGAAGCCGACGCCCTCCCAACCGAAGAAGCTGAACAGGAAATTGTCCGCCAGGACCAGGACGATCATGGAGAAGACGAAGGCGTTGAGGTAGAAGAAGAACCGCGTGTAGTCGCGGTCGCCGTGCATGTATCCGATCGAGTACAGCGTGATCAGCGAGCTGACCCCTGTGACGAAGAGGCACCACAGGATCGACAGCGGGTCCAGTTGGAGGCCGGCGTTGACGTGCAGACCGCCCACCGGGATCCACGTGAAGATCCGCTTGTCCACGAGCCGGTCGGACGAGCTACGCCCCAGGAGGGTGGCCCACACCGCCACCGTGGCGGCGAACGAGCCGCCCGCCATCAGGGTGGCGATCCATCCGGAGAGCGGCTCGCGCAGCCACCGGTTGCCGAACAGCAGCAGCGTGGCCCCGATGAGGGGGAGCGCGACGATGACGTAGGCAGCGTTCACGTGACCGTCAGCCCTTCAGGATGTGGATGTCGTCGGCGGTGGCGGCGGCCCGGCGGCGGAACATGGCGACGATGATCGCCAGCCCCACGACCACCTCGGCGGCGGCCACGACCAGGACGAAGAACACGTCGGCCTGACCGCCGATGTCGTTGAGGTCCCGGGCGAAGGTCACGAAGGTCAGGTTGACGGCGTTGAGCATGAGCTCGATGCACATGAACATGACCAGCACGTTGCGCCGGATCAGGAGCCCGGTGGCGCCCAGCCCGAAGAGGACGGCGGCCAGCACGAGGTACCAGGCGCTCGGGACGGTCACAGGTCGGCCTCCGTGTTGCGGCGCGAGCCGGCCTGGTGCCGCCTGGACAGGACCACCGCGGCGACCACCGCGATCACGAGTAGGGCGGCGGTCATCTCGAACGGCAGCAGGTAGCCGGTGTAGATGGCCTGGCCCAGCTTCTGCACGTTGTCCCCGCTCTTGGTGCCGGTGAGCACGCCGGACTGCGAGAGCTGGCCGCTCGACCAGTGGTCGACCCGGGACAGGGCCAGGATCTCGACCAGCGCGACCAGGCCGAGCAGCACGGCCAGCGGCCGTTGGAACTTGGTCGGCTCCGCGCCGACCGCTTCCTTGCGGTCGACACCCAGGAACATGATCACGAACAGGAACAGGATGACCACCGCGCCGGCGTAGACGATGATCTGCACCGCGGCGAGGAAGTCGGCGGACTGGTCGATGAACTCCAGGGCGATCCCGAACAGGGTGATGACCAGCATGAGGGCGCTGTGCACCGGGTTGCGGAGCAGGATGACGCCGAGCGCCCCGGTGATGATGAGCGCCGCCCCGACTGCGAACACGGCCCAGGCCGACGCGTGGGCCAGAGCCTGGCCCGAGGAGTCGGCGACGATGGTGGCGAGCATCAGCTCTCCTCGCCCGGGCGGCCGCCCCGCACCGGGCGGCGGCCGTCCACGTGCACGCCCCGCAGGGCGCCCGAAGCCAACTCCCGGAGGGACAGGTCGGTGTCGGCGGCGTAGTCGGCGGACGTCGGGTCGCTCTGGCCCCGCTGGGCCGGCCGGACCCCGTATCCCAGCTCGGCCGACCACAACGCCTTGCCCTCCATGGCCGCCGATCCGGCGGGCGCCGTGGCCCGCACCCAGGCGGACGTGTGCCGGTCGTCGCCGGGCTTCCAGTCCTCCCATGGCAGCTGCCGGGGCAGTCCGTCGTCGTCGACGAGCAACTCGGCTTTGGTGTAGATCGCGTCTTCGCGGTTGGCGAAGGAGAACTCGAACATCTTCGACTCGGTGATGGCTTCAGTGGGGCAGGCCTCGACGCACATGTCGCAGTGGATGCAGCGGAGGAAGTTGATCTCGTACACGAACCCGTACCGCTCGCCGGGCGAGACGGGTGCGTCCGGCGGGTTGGCGGCGCCGCGCACGTAGATGCAGCGGGCCGGGCACACGCCGGCGCACAGCTCGCAGCCGATGCACTTCTCCATGCCGTCCTCGTACCGGTTGAGGACGTGGCGACCGTGGAAGCGTTCCGGCTTGGGCCGCTTCTCTTCGGGGTACTGGACCGTGACCTTGGGCTTGAACGGGAGCTTGCCCGTGACCACGAACCCGCGCAGCGCGGCGGGCAGGAGATGGGAGAGCTTCACAGGTCCACCTCCCGCGGGGCCAGCCGGCCGTCCTGGGCCGCGTCCAGCTCGGTCGCCTGGCGGCCGACGTCGATGGCGCGGACCAGGAAGACGGTCAGGATGATGGCCACACCCACGGCGACCAGGCCCCACTCCCGGTCGACGAACCAACGGACCGTGCCGTGGGCGGTGCGGGTGTTGGTGGCCTGGAACCCGGCCACCACCATCAGCATGAGGAGGGACGCGGGTATCAGCTGCTTCCAGCCGAACTCCATCAGCTGGTCGTACCTGAGGCGCGGCAGCGTGGCCCGGATCCACACGAAGATGTACAGGACGACCAGGACCTTGGCCGTGAACCAGACCGGCCCCACCGACCAGCCGTCGATGGTCGGCCCGTTGGGGCCGCCCAGCCACAGGGTGACGATGATGGCCGAGTTGGTTACGAGCGACGCGTAGTTGGCCAGGTAGAACCAGGCGAAGTCGACCGACGCGTACTCGAGGTTGAACCCGCCGGAAAGCTCCTCCTCGGCTTCGAGCAGATCGAAGGGGGGCCGCTCCATCTCGGCCGTGATGGCAATGGAGAACAGGATGAACGGGATGATGGCGGTGTGGATCAGGTTCCAGTGGACGAAGGCCAGGTGGCCGCTCTGGGCGGCGACGATCTTGGAGGTCGAAAGGGAGCCCGTGACCAGCACGACGGTGGCGGTGGTGAGGCCCAGCACCGCTTCGTAGGAGATCATCTGGCCGCTGGCCCGCACCGCCCCGAGCAGTGGGTACTTCGACCCCGACGACCAGCCGGCCAGCATCACCCCGTACACCGCGATGCCGGACATCATCAGCAGGAAGAGAATCCCCCAGGGGGGATCGGCCAGCTGGATCTCCGTCCGGTGGTGGGCGATCGTCACCATGCCGCCGAGGGGCACGATGGCGAAGGTGATCATCATCGGGATGAGCATCAGGTAGGGCGCCACCTTGTACACCGCCTTGTCGGCGTTGCGCGGCGTGAACGACTCCTTGAAGAGCAGCTTCGTCCCGTCGGCCAGGGACTGCAGCCACCCGTTGGGCCCCGCCCGGTTGGGGCCGTAGCGGACACCCATCCGGGCCACGACCTTGCGCTCGTACATGATCATGAACAGCACGGACAGCAGGACGATCAGGAAGACGATCACGACCTTGACCACGAGGATCAGCCAGACCGCCAGGTTGAGCCCGTTGGAGAAGAGCGGATCTGCGCCCATCAGTCGTCACCTCCCGAAGCTTCCACCGTCACCGTGGTGACCATCGCGGTTGAGTCGATCAGATCGCCGGCCCGCCCGCCCGGCAGGTTCCAGGGCAGGCTTACGGTGCCGACGGGCAGCGCCGCGTCGGTGACGGCGGGCAGCGTGAGCCGGCCCCGGGCCGAGCGGACCACGACCTTCTCGCCCTCGGCCGCTCCGACCTCGGCGAGGGTGGCCGGGTGGAGCCGCACGGCGGGCTCGGGTGCCAGGCCGGCCAGCGCATCGATCGCCTGCACCTGGGTGCCCCCGTCCCACATGGTGCGCCGCGTGACCAGGCGCAGCCCGTCGCTCGGGCCCGGTTCGGCCCGGGGCGCCGGCACCGGCGGCAGGCCCAGCGAGGGCGGCATGGCAGGGACATCCTCGCCCGCCGCCCCCGACTCCGGCGGGGCGGGATACGCCACACCCTCGGCCCGGTCGTCGCTTCCGGCCTCCGGGCGCATGTCGACCGAGGTCACCAGCAGGGCCGACGGGGCGATCTTGTGCAGCTCGGCCGACGCGATGCCAGGATCGGCCATCGGGTCGAGCGGCTTCGGAAGGGCCGGCTCGGACATCTCTGCCGCCGTGGCCGGCACGACGAGGCCGTCACGGGACCGGACCCCGGCGAAGACTTCGTAGGGGATGCCGTGGTGGAGCGGGGACACCCGCTCGATCTCGGCCCAGATGTCCTCCAGGCGGGTGAAGGCCAGGTTGACCCCCATGCGGGCCGACAGCTCGGCTGCGATCATCCAGTCCGACCATGAGACCCCGTGCTCGACGGCCAGCTGGCTCAACCACGAGATGCGACCCTCGATGTTGGTGAAGGTGCCCCGTCGTTCGGCCCATGCCGCGGCGGGCAGTACGACGTCGGCCCGGCGGGTCGACTCGTTGAGATGGGTGTCGATGGCCACGACGAAGCGGGCCCCGGTCACCCCGCGCAGGGCCAGCCGGGCATCCGGGAAATCCGCCAGGGGGTCGGCCCCCACGAGCACAAGGGCTCCGAGCCGGCCGTGCGACGCCTCCTCGAGCATTCCGGCCGTGTCGAAGCCGCGCCGGGCCGGGAGGGGGGCGCCCCAGTGGTACTCGAACCACTCCCGGCCCTCTTCCAGCGACACCCGGCCGGGCAGCACCCCGGGCGAGAGGCCCATGTCCAGCGCGCCGTTGACGTTCCCCCGCCGCAGAGCGGACAGGAAGCCGGCACCCGGGATTCCGGCCAGTATCCGGGCCGCCGCCGCGACCTGCTCCTCGGACTCGGCCAGCGAAGGGCGCCCGAGGACGACGACGACGGAAGGACCGCCGGAGCCGTCCATTTGTCCGGCTCTGGCCAGGTGGGCGCGCACCGACTCCACCGTGTCACGCGACACGCCGGCCACATCGCCCGTGACCGACCCGGCGCTAGTGATGGCCGCCACGAGGGACGCCAGCTCACCCGGCCGGTACAGCGCCGTCTCCGCCGCGTACGGCGTCAGGCCGGTGGGCGCCGGCGTCAGCTCGACCAGCTGCACGCCGTTCTCCCGCACCCCGTGGCGCAGCCTCAGGTACAGGACCGGCAGCTCGTCCTTGATGTCCGGACCGACGGTGATTACGAGCGGGGCCTGGGCCGCCTGGTCGATGGTGGCGCGGGGCAGGCCCAGCAGGGTCTCGGCCGAGACGCCGTCACCGAGCTGGGCGTCGATGGAGTGCGTGCCGAACACCATCCGGGCGACCTTGCCCCAGACATAGGCGTCCTCGTTCGGCAGGCGGGCCCCCCCAATGACACCGATGCTGCCACTTTCGCGGGCTCGCAGCAGGCCGGCGGCGGCTCGGGCCAACGCCGTGCCCCAGCTCGCTTCCACCAGCTCGTCCGCCTCCCGGACCAGGGGCATGGCCAGCCGGCCGGCACCCGACGCTGCGGGGTAGCCGAAGCGACCTTTGTCGCAGAGCCAACCCCAGTTGACGGGGTCGGAGTCGACGCCGATCATCCGGGTGATCTCGCCGCCGCTCGCCTGCACCGCCGTCCGGCAACCGACGGCGCAGGACGTGCACGTGCTCTCGACCTGCTGCAGATCCCACGGGCGGGCCTTGAACCGGTACGGCTTGGAGAGC
>DATGAX010000396.1:0-3820 GCA_035312965.1 Acidimicrobiales bacterium | reverse complement strand
GCCGGCCGCTCCGAGGCGGCGCACCTCGTCGTACTCCTTGCGCTTGGCCTCGTCGCCGAGCACTTCGTAGGCGGCCGATATGTCCTTGAAGCGGTCCTCCGAACCCGGGTTGGCGTCCGGGTGGTACTGCTTGGCCAGCTTCCGGTAGGCCTTGGCGATCTCCTTGTGGTCGGCGTTCTCGGCGACTCCCAACACCTTGTAGTAGTCCTTCTCGAACCACTCCCGCTGGGGTGCCATCGACTCATCCCCTCACTTTGACCATGGCGGGGCGGATCACCCGGCCCCGCCAGCGGTAGCCGGCCCGCATCACCTCGGCCACCTCCGGGCCACCGGCGTCGTCGGCCGGCTCGTGGGCCACCGCGTCGTGGTGCGCGGGGTCGAAGGCGTCTCCGGCCCGGTCGATCCGCTCCAACCCTTCCTTCTCCAGTGCCGCGAACAGAGAGGCGGACAGCTGCTTGACGTCCTCCCCGGCGCCGTGCGAGAGGGCCAGGTCGGCGGTGTCGAGGACGGGCAGGAGCTGGGTGACCAGCGTCTCGGCGGCCCGCTCCCGGACCTCGTCGGACTGCTTGGCCACCCGCTTCCGGTAGTTCTCGAAATCGGCCTGCAGCCTCTGCAAGGCGTCCCGGTACTCGTCCCGCTCCCTGACAAGAGGATCGGCTTCCGGCTCGGGTACCCGCACATCAGCTTCCTCTGCCGCGACATCGGGCGGAGCGGCGGTGGCGTCGGGTTCCGGATCGGCGCCGTGTGGTCCGGCGAACCCGGGCCAGGGTGCGGATTCGGACCCGGTCTCGGTGCCGCTCACGACGCGTTGCCCTCATCCACGATCTCGGCGTCCACCACCTCGTCATCGGAGGGCGCCGACGAGCCGGCTCCGTCGGAGGAAGCGGAGGGCCCGGAGGCCGAGCCGGCCGCCGCGGCCTGCTCGTAGAGCTGCTTGCCCAGCTCCTGGACGTCGACGGCCAGGCGCTCGGTGGCCGACTTGATGGCCTCGAGGTCGCTTCCGGCCAAGGCATCCTGGAGCGAGGACAACTCCGACTCCACCTTGGACTTCGGGTCGCCGCTGAAGCTGGCGGCCTGGTCCTTGAGCATCTTCTCCGTCTGGTAGACGAGGGAGTCGGCGTTGTTGCGGACCTCGGCCTCCTCCCGGCGACGCCGGTCGTCCTCGGCGTGGGCCTCGGCATCCTTCACCATCCGGTCGATCTCGTCCCTGTTGAGCGAGGACTGACCGGTGATGGTCATCGATTGCTCCTTGCCCGTGGCCCGGTCCTTGGCTGACACGTGCACGATGCCGTTGGCGTCGATGTCGAAGGTGACCTCGATCTGCGGCACGCCGCGCGGCGCCGGGGGCAGGTCGACCAGCTGGAACTTGCCCAGCGTCTTGTTGTACATGGCCATCTCGCGCTCGCCCTGCAGGACGTGGATCTCCACGGAGGGCTGCCCGTCCTCGGCCGTGGTGAACACCTCCGACCGCTTGGTCGGGATGGTGGTGTTGCGCTCGATCAGCTTGGTCATGACCCCGCCCTTGGTCTCGATCCCGAGCGACAGGGGGGTGACGTCCAGCAGCAGGACGTCCTTGACCTCGCCCTTCAGGACGCCGGCCTGGATGGCGGCGCCGACGGCCACGACCTCGTCGGGGTTGACGCCCTTGTGGGGCTCGTTACCCGTCATGGTCTGCACGAGCTCCTGGATGGCCGGCATCCGGGTCGAGCCGCCGACCATGACGACGTGCTCGATGTCGGACTTGCTGAGCCCGGCGTCGCTGATGGCCTGCTCGAACGGGCCGCGGCACGCCTCGACCAGGTCGCTGGTCATCTCCTGGAACTTGGATCGGCTGAGCTTGAGGTCCAGGTGCTTCGGGCCGGTGTCGGTGGCCGTGATGAAAGGCAGGTTGATCGTCGTCTCCTGCACCGACGACAACTCGATCTTGGCCTTCTCGGCCGCTTCCTTGAGCCGCTGCAGCGCCATCTTGTCGTTGGCCAGGTCGACGCCCTCGGTGTCCTTGAACGTCTTGACCAGCCAGTCGATGACCCGCTGGTCCCAGTCGTCACCACCCAGATGGGTGTTGCCCGAGGTGGACTTGACCTGGAATATCCCCTCCGAAATCTCCAGCACCGACACGTCGAAGGTCCCGCCGCCCAGGTCGAAGACGAGGACGGTCTGCTCCTCCTCCTTGTCCAGGCCATAGGCCAGGGCCGCCGCGGTCGGCTCGTTGATGATGCGCAGCACCTCGAGCCCGGCGATCTGGCCCGCCTCTTTGGTGGCCGTGCGCTGGGCGTCGTCGAAGTAGGCCGGAACGGTGATGACGGCCTGCGTGACGGTGTCGCCGAGGTAGCTCTCGGCGTCTCTCTTGAGCTTCTGCAGGATGCGGGCCGAGATCTCCTGGGCGTTGTACTTCTTGGCGTCGATGTCGATCTTCCAGCTGTTGTCGCCCATGTGGCGCTTGACCGAGCGGATGGTCCGGTCCGGATTGGTGATGGCCTGGCGCTTGGCGACCTCCCCGACGAGCACCTCGTCGGACTTGGAGAAGCCCACGACCGAGGGCGTGGTCCGGGCCCCTTCGGCGTTCGGGATGACGATGGGTTCGCCGGCCTCCAGGACGCTGACGACCGAGTTGGTGGTGCCGAGGTCGATACCGACGGCCTTGGGCATGGCTTGTGCCTCCATGAAGAAGAGAACGATGTTGACGGCCAGTATATAGCAAACCTGAGCGCCTTCGACTAAGGAAATGTGAGGAACCGTCCTGGCACTACGCTGGCGGCGTGGGCACGCTCGTTCTGGTCCGCCACGGCCAGAGCACCTGGAATCTGGCCAACCGCTTCACCGGGTGGTGGGACGTACCTCTGTCCGAGCACGGACAAATGGAGGCCCGTTCGGCCGGCACCCTGCTCGCCCAGGCCGGCGTGCTGGTCGACCAGGCCCACACCTCGCTGCTGACCAGAGCCGTCAGCACGCTGAACCTGGCGCTGGAGGAGATGGGCCAGCTCTGGGCGCCGGTGGGGCGCAGCTGGCGCCTCAACGAGCGTCACTACGGCGGTCTCACCGGGCTGGACAAGGCCGAGACCCGGGACCGTTACGGCGAGGAGCAGTTCCGGACGTGGCGGCGCAGCTACGACGTGCCCCCGCCCCCCATGGAGCCCGGACACCGGTTCGACGTGCGGTCCGACCCCCGCTACCGGCACCTGCCGGCCGACGTCATCCCGGCCACGGAGTGCCTGGCCGACGTGGTGGTGCGGATGCTGCCGTACTGGTACGACTCGATCGCGCCCGACGTGGCCGCCGGCCGCACCGTGCTGGTGGCGGCCCACGGCAACAGCCTGCGGGCCCTGATCAAGCACCTGGACCACATCCCCGAGAACGAGATCACCGAGCTCGAGATCCCCACCGGGGTGCCGATCGTCTACCGGTTCTCGACCGGTCTCGAGGTGACCGGCAAGGAGCTGCTCGGCGACCCGGAGGCCATCGCGGCGGCGGCCGAGGCCGTGCGCCGGCAAGGGCAGACCACGACCTAGGTGAGCGCCGACTCCCTCAAGCAGATCCGGGCCGGCCTGATCGCCGACGGGCAATTGCGGGGGACGGAATGGTGCCGGGAATGGGCCGGCCGAGCCGACGGCTGGCTGGCCCGGCTCTTCGCCGAAGCGGCGCCCGAAGGCGGCCGCGGCCTGGCCCTGCTGGCCGTGGGCGGGTACGGCCGGGCCCTGCTCGCCCCCGGAAGCGACCTGGATCTGCTCCTCCTCCACGACGGCCGGCGCAAGCGGCTGAAGGAGCTGGCCGACGCCATCTGGTACCCCATCTGGGACTCCGGCCAGCCCCTGGACCACAG
>DATGAX010000395.1:0-6028 GCA_035312965.1 Acidimicrobiales bacterium | reverse complement strand
CTCCTGTCGCACGACCTGCAGGGCAACGCCCGGGCCCGCGGCGACCAGCTCTTCGGCCTGCTCGCCCCCCTCGCCAAGCTCGACGCGGTCGGCGAGCTGCGGGGCCGCGGCCTGATGATCGCGTTGGAGATGGTCCGCCCCGGCGGGGACGTCCCGGCGCCAGAAGCGGCGGCCGCGGTGCTGGAGGGCACCCGGCGGCGGGGGCTGCTGGTCGGGCGGGGCGGCCTGGGCGGCAACGTCCTGCGCATCGCCCCACCGCTCTCGGTCACCGCCGACGAGGCGGGGCGGGCCGGCGCCATCCTGGTAGAAGCGGTCGAAGAGGTCGACGCCGCCCTGCGCTGACCGGCCGGACCGGCCCGTCAGTCCCTGCCGTCGAGCCACGCCGCGGCGTGGCGCTCGGCCCACGACCGGCGGATCCGGCCCGTGAAGATCCCGCGCAGCGCATCGGGATCCGACACCGCCATCCCGATGTGGCCGATGACCACGATCCCGACCGCCACCGCCATCCAGTCGTGGACGAGGGTCGCGCCGGTGCGCCACGACAGCGGCCACGGGTGGTACCACCTCATGATCAGCCCGGTGCCGAGCAGCACCAGGCCGGCGCCGGCCGTCCACGCCGCGTTGAGCTTCTGCCCGGCGTTGAACTTGCCCACTTCGATCTCGGCCTGCAGGGCCTGCCGCCGGCTGCGCTCCCGGAAGGCGGCCCGCAGCCACATCCGGTCGCTCCCGGTCCACCGGTTGAAGCGGCGCAGATCGGCTCGGAGCCGGCCGCCCCACGGCCCGGCCAGGCCGATGACCAGGGGCACGGGCAGGGCGATGCCGCAGTACACGTGGATGTCCTCGACCAGGGCCCGCCGTCCGACGGCCTGGCCCAACGGGGCCAGGTACAGGGTCGCCCCGGTGAAGACCAGCACCAGCATGAGGGCGGCATTGACCCAGTGCACGGCTCGTTCGACGCCGTCGAAGCGGTCCAGCCACCCCCGGCCGGCCGGGGCGCTACGTCGTCGGATCGTTGCGGCCATTGCTCCGGCCCACCCAGGCCTCGACGTCGTAGTTGCCCACCGTCTCCCAGTAGCCCGGCTCCACCCGGTCGACGACCTGTATGTGGGACAGCCACTTGATGGACTTGTAGCCGTACATGGGCGCCACGTAGAGCCGGACCGGTCCGCCGTGGGCCTGGGACACCGGCCGGCCGCCCATGGCGTAGGCCACGATGACGTCCGGGCGGCGGGCCTCGGCCATGGTGAGGCTCTCGCTGTAGGCGCCGTCGAAAGACAGGAAGCGCAGCGCCCGGGCCGCCGGCTGCACGCCGGCCTCGTCCAGCAGATCCGACAGGAGGACGCCCTGCCAGTGGACGTCGGGCACCCGCCATCCCGTGACGCACTGGAACGCCCGGACCAGGCTCGTGGCCGGTCGGGACCGCAGATCGGCCAGGCTCAGGCTGGTGGGCCGGTCCACCAGGCCGTCCACGGACAGCCGGTACGAGACCGGGCTCTGGTAGGGGTAGCCGTCGGTGACGGTGTAGATCCGGAAGTAGTCGCCGGGCAGCAGGTCGGACAGCCCGGTGGGGTCGTTGCGCTGGATCGGCGCCAGCGCGGCATCGAGGCCGTCCTGCAGCGGCGAGCCGGCCACCACGCCCACCGCCCCGAGCCCGAGGAGGCCGAGCACGACGCGCCGCCCCACAGGGGAGCCCCTATCCGCAGGCGTGCTGCCTCTCCGGTCCTGCTCCGGTCCCGGTTCGGGGGGCACGCTCCATTGTGCGCCCCGACCGGCCTCACCGGCGGGCGGGTTCACCGAATTGTTAGCTCCGAGCGGAACACGCGGGCCGGCCCCTTGGACACGATGGCTTCGGCCAGCTGGGCGAAGGCCCGGCCCGCTTCCGAGTCGGGGGACGTGGCGGCGATGGGGCGGCCCTCGTCGCCGCCTTCGCGCAGCGCGGGGTCCATCGGGATGCGGGCCAGCAGCGGCACGCCCAGCTCGGCGGCCAGCTGCTCGCCCCCGCCCTCCCCGAAGGGTGTCTGGCGGGAACCGTCGGGCATGGTCCACCAGCTCATGTTCTCGATGACGCCCCGCATGGGCAGGTGCAGCTTCTTGGCCATGTAGGCGCTGCGCTGGGCCACCTTACGGGCCGCCGGCTGCGGCGTGGTGACCACATACATCTCGGACGTCGGCAGGTACTGCGCCATCGACAGGGCCACGTCACCGGTACCGGGGGGCATGTCCACCAGCAGGAACTCGGGGTCGCCCCAGTCGACGTCGACCAGGAACTGTTCGAGCGCCTTGTGCAGCATCGGCCCCCGCCAGACGACGGGCTGGTCGTCCTCCAGGAAGAAGCCCATCGAGATGCAGCGCAGCCCGTGGGCGGCGGGGGGCAGCATCTTGAGGTCGTGCACGGTGGGCTCCTCCTGCACACCGAGCATCCCGGGCACCGAGAAGCCGTAGACGTCGGCGTCGAGGATCCCGACGTCGTGGCCGGCCGCGGCCAGCGCCACGCCCAGGTTGACCGTGACCGACGACTTGCCCACGCCGCCCTTCCCCGAGCTGACGCCGATGACGCGGGTGCGGCTGCGCGGACCGAACGGATTGGGCCGCCCCTGCTCGTGCCCCAACGGCCGCTTCTGCTGGTGCTGGTGCGCCCCCGCGGAGGGCTCCGACGCGGACCACGCCTGCGGGTCGGACGACCGCCCGGCCACCCGCTCGCGCACCGACGCCAGCTCCTCGGGAGTCATGACGGTGAGCTCCACCGCCACTTCCTTGACGCCGCGCACCTCCAGGAGGGCGTCCCGGACGCGGCGGGTGACCTCGTCGCGCATCGGGCACCCGGCCACGGTCAGGGCGATGGTGGCGGTGACCCGACCCCGCCGGGCCGACACCTGCTTGACCATGCCCAGGTCGACGATGCTCAGATGCAGCTCCGGATCGGTGACCGGGCGGAGGGCGTCGATCAGCTGCTGATCGCCGAGTCCCATCAGACCCTATTTCCACTACGCACGTAGTTAGAATAGCGCCGTGGGCCTTTCTCCAGACCAGCCGGTGCGCGAGATCGGCCCCGGCGATGGTGTGGACGACGCTTCGTTCTCGGCCGCCGTGGCCGCCGTCACGTCGGCCTTCGGGGATCCCACCCGGCGCCAGATCTACCTGTACGTCCGTGAGCACGGCGAGGGCGTCACCGCGGCCGAGGTGGCCGACCGCTTCGCTCTGCACTCGAACGTGGCACGCCACCATCTGGACAAGTTGACCGCCGGTGGCTACCTCGAGGTCTTCCTCCAGCGCACGACCGGTGGGGGGGCCGGGCGGCCTTCCAAGCGCTACCGCTCCACGGCGGCCGGCTCGGGGCTGCCGTTCCCGCCGACCCCCCGCAAAGGCGACGATCTGCTGATCCTCCTCCTCGGCGAGGCGCTGTCGCGGTTGCCGCAGGCCGAGGCCGAGGTCATGGCGGAGGCGGTCGGCGAGGACTACGGGCGGCGGCTGGCCGGCCAGATCTCCCCCGGTGACGGGCACCGGTCGTTCCGGGTGGCCCTGCACGCCATCGCCGACGCGTTGACGGCCCACGGCTTCGAGGCCCACGCCGAGGCGCGGGGCGGCTCTCTGGCGCTGATCAAGGACTCGTGCCCCTTCTTCGACACGGCCCGGCAGCACCCGGTCATCTGCGCCGTGGACCGGGGCATGGTGCGGGGCATGTTGTCCGGGCTCTACGGCGGCGACGCCGTCGTCGCCACCGAGTCGTCTCGCGCTCTGGGCGACGAGACCTGCGTCAGCATCGTCTGAGAGCCGGGCCGCGGTTGCGCGCCTACCTCGACCACGCGTCCACTTCGCCGCTGCGCCCCGTCGCCCGGGCCGCCATGGAGCCGTGGTGGTCGGCTTCTGACCCGGGCCGGGTGCACACGGAGGGGCGCATGGCCCGGTCCGCCCTCGAGGACGCCCGGGCCGCCGTGGCCGCGCTGTTCGGCACCCGGCCCCGGCAGGTGATCTTCACCTCGGGGGCGACCGAGGCGGTCAACGCCGCGACCTTCGGGGCCCTGCGGGCGGCCGGGCCCGCCGCCGCCGTGATGCTCGCCGAGGTCGAGCACAGCTCGGTCCGTGAGGCCACCGCGCTGTGGGCCTCGTCGACCATCCCGGTTCCGGTGGACGGCGCCGGCCGGATCTCGGTCGCGGATGTGCAGGCGGTGCTCTCGGAGCGGTCGGACGTCGGGCTGGTGCACTGCCAGCTGGCCAACCACGAGGTGGGCACCCGCCAACCGGTCGCCGAAGTGGCGGCGCGGTGCCGGGCCGCCGGGGTCCTCCTGCACGTGGATGCGGCGGCCGGGGCCGGTCACGTAGCCATCGACTTCGACGCCCTGGGCGCCGATCTGATGTCCGTCTCGGCCCACAAGATGGGCGGCCCGCAGGGCGTCGGCGTCCTCCTCGTGCGCCGCGGCCTGCGGGTGCCGCCGCTGATCGTGGGCGGAGCCCAGGAGCGGGCCCGGCGGGGCGGCATGGAGCCCGTGGCCGCCGCGGTCGGCTTCGGCGCGGTGGCCGAGTGGCTGGCCGGCTCGCCCGAGGCGCCCGGCGGCCGGTTGGCTGCGGAGGCGGCGCGGGCGACCGCCCTCACCGATCGCCTGCGGGCCGAGATCGGCCGGGTCGACGGCGTGGTGGCCTACGGACCGGTCGAGCCGGGCGATCGCCTGCCCCACCTGTTGTGCATCGGCGTCGAAGGGGTGGAAGCGGAACCGGTGCTCATCGGCCTCGACCGGGCCGGGGTGGCGGCCCACTCCGGCAGCTCCTGCTCTTCGGAGGCGCTGGAGCCGTCGCCCGTGCTGGAAGCGATGGGGGTGGACGGCGAGCGCAGCCTTCGGCTGTCGGTCGGGTGGTCCACGACGGACCAGGAGGTGACGGCCGCGGTCGAGGCCTTCCCCCGGGTGGTCGCCGACCTGCGCCGCCTGCGCCGGGCCTGACCGCTAGCGGGCCGCCGTGGTCGTGGTGGCCGCCGAGGCGGCGGCCGCCGCCGCTTGCGAGGCCTGGGCCCGGCTGAGGGCGTTGCGTACCGCCGGCACGAGCTGTTCATCGGGATGGTGGCCCAGGTACCACTGCAGCTCGGGGATGGCGTCGCCGTAGTCGTCCTCGACGAGGAAGGCCAGGCCGCGGTAGACGTGGGCCGGGGCGTACGCCGGCCGGGCCCGTTCGGCCGCGGCCATGAGGCCGAGACCCTTCTGCAGTAGTGCGGGCTGGCCCGTCTCGGCCAGCAACCAGCCTTCGTTGGTCAGGGCGTCGACTTGGTTCGGGTCGGCGGCCAGGACCTTGTCGTACTGCTTGACCGCGTCCACCGCGTCACCCCGCGCCTGGTACGCCTCGGCGCTCTGCAGGGCACCTGCCACCTGTTCCGGCGCCACCACCCGGCCCGTGATCTCCTCGCCGGGCAGCCGGGTGCCGGAGGAGGCGACCACGGCCCAGCTGGCCCCCCCGGCCACGAACAGCACGCCGGCCACCCGAAGGGCGAGCTGCGCCGGCCGCCGGGCGCTCGGGGGCGCCGCGACGAGGGCTCCCCCGCCGCCCGGTTCGAGCCCGACCTCGGCGGGCGCGGCGTCGGCATCGCCCGGCGGGAGCGGCCGCCGGCGCCAGCGGCGCAGGGCGAAGAGCAGGGCGGCGCCGGCCACCACGGTGGCGACGACAGGGATGACCCACACCAGCACGCCGATGCCCTTGGCCTGCGGCTTCTCCAGGATCCCGGGCCCGTAGGCCGCCACCAGGGACGCCAGTATCTGGTCGTTGGTACGGCCTTTCAGCAGGTCGGCGCGAATCTCGTTCCTGATCTCCACCGAGGGGCCGGCCTGCGACTGGGCCGCCGTCTCACCGTGGCATACCGGGCAGCGGACCTCCCCGGCGATGTGCTGCACCCGGGCGTCGAGGCTCGGCTTGGCGGCGCCCCGCGGCAGGCCGAAAGCCAGCGCCACCGCCGCCGCCACCGCCAGCAGGACCCACGGCCCCCATTTGCGGACCGTGCTCACGGGACGGTTGCCGAGCTGGCCCGGGTGATCACCTTGTCCACCTG
>DATGAX010000394.1:0-8186 GCA_035312965.1 Acidimicrobiales bacterium | reverse complement strand
TGGTGTCCTGGACGGCCTGTGGCGGCAGGGCGGCCAGCTTGTGGGCGTAGGCCAGGGCGGCTGGGACCACCTCGTCGCGGGGGAGCACGAAGTTGGCCAGTCCCAGCGCCACCGCCTCAGCCGGCGGCACCGGATCACCGGTCAGCAGGTACTGCTTGACCTTGAGCAGGCTGGTCAGGTGGGGCCAAGTGACCGCCCCCCCGTCGCCGGCCACCAGCGCCACGGTCACGTGAGGATCGGCGAAGCGGGCGTCGTCGGCGAGGAACACGATGTCGCACAGCGTGGCCAGCGTGCAGCCCAACCCCACGGCGTGTCCGTTGACGGCGGCGATGACGGGGACGCGGACGTTGAGCATCTCGTCCACCACCCGGCGGGCGCTGCGCATGATCTTGTTGCGAGCCGCCAGGTCGGTCCGGAACAGGTCGAAGTCGTCGATGCTGCCGCCGGCGCAGAAGGCCTTGCCCGCCCCGGTAAGGACGACCGCCCGGACCGACATGTCCGACTCCAACTCGAACCAGAAGCGGGCGAAGGCGTAGTGCAGGTCCTCGTCGAACGCGTTGAGCGCGTCCGGCCGGTTCAATGTAAGAGTGACCACCGGCCCGTCGCGCTGGACAAGAAGGACCTCCGGTGCGGTTTGCTCGATCGTCTCATCCATCAGTAAACTAAGTTACCTCATTTCCGCGGCCACGTCTGGAGCCGGAGCTATGTGCCAATGAAGGGCGTCGACTCGACCACGGTCCTCCAGGAGGTCGACGAGGCGGGCGTGCTGACCCTGACCCTCAACCGTCCGGAGCGCAACAACGCCTGGAACCTGGAAATGGAGTTCGCCCTCCACGACCTCCTCGAGCAGGCGAGCGAGGACGAGGACGTCAGGGCCGTCGTACTCACCGGGGCGGGCCGGGCCTTCTGCCCCGGCCTCGACGCCCAGGATCTCGACCGCGTGTCCCGGCCGGGCCAGTCCATGGACCAGACCGGCCGGCGGCCCATGACCATCACCGCCCTGGTCCCCAAGCCGGTCATCTGCGCCATCAACGGGGCGTGCGCCGGGCTCGGGCTCGTCACCGCCCTCTTCTCCGACGTCCGCTTGGCCGCCGACGACGCCAAGATCACCACTGCCTTCGCCAAGCGGGGCCTCCCCGCGGAAGAAGCCGTGTCGTGGATCCTGCCCCGGATCGTGGGCCACGCCGCCGCCCTGGATCTCCTCCTGTCGAGCCGGGTGGTCCTGGGGGCCGAGGCGGCCCGGCTCGGCCTGGTGCACCGTTCGCTGCCCGCCGCCGACCTGCTCCCCGCGGCCCGAGCCTACGCCCGCGACATCGCCGCGTACTGCTCGCCGATCGCGGTGGCCACGGCCAAGGCCCAGGTGTACGCCGACTGGACCGGGACGCTGCCCGATAGCCGCATCTCGGCCCGCCGCCTCGTCGGCGAGCTGAAAGCGTCCTCCTCCGACTTCAGGGAGGGCGTTCAGAGCTTCGTCGAGAAGCGCCAACCTCACTTCGCCGGGCTGTCCCGGAGCATCGACTACCAGGCCTTCCCCGGCCACCTAGAAGGGACTCACTCTTGAGCGACACCTACGACGCCTTCCCCGGCCTGACCTTCGACCGCCCGGCCGAGGGCGTCCTGCGCATCACCCTCGACGCACCGGGCCTGAACGCGGTGACCCCCGCCGTCCATCGGGAGTTGGCCGACGTGTGGCTGGCCGTCGACCGCGATCCGGACACCCGGGTGGCCCTGCTGCGCGGGGCCGGCAAGGCATTCTCGGCCGGCGGCTCCTTCGACCTGTTGGGCGAGATGATCAACGACTACGCCACCCGCACGAGGATCATGCGGGAGGCGCGGGACCTGGTGTTCAACGTCATCAACTGCTCGAAGCCCATCGTCTCGGCCATCCATGGACCGGCCGTGGGCGCCGGCCTGGTGGCCGGGCTCCTGGCCGACGTCTCGGTGGCGGCCCGCACGGCGCGGATCATCGACGGTCACACCCGCATCGGGGTGA
This sequence comes from Acidimicrobiales bacterium, assembly GCA_035312965.1. Lineage (GTDB taxonomy): Bacteria > Actinomycetota > Acidimicrobiia > Acidimicrobiales > Palsa-688 > JAKCDU01. The sequence continues at coordinate 6,193 of DATGAX010000394.1, read as the reverse complement.
CCGCCGGGGACCACGCCGCCATCTGCTGGCCGCTGCTGTGTGGCATGGCCAAGGCCAAGTACTACCTGCTGACGTGCGACCCGTTGACGGGCGAAGAGGCGGAGCGGATCGGGCTGGTGTCGATATGCGTGGACGACGACCAGGTGCAGGAGCGGGCCATGGCGGTGGCGGAGCAGCTGGCCGGCGGAGCCCAGTCCGCCATCCGCTGGACCAAGCAGACCCTCAACAACTGGTACCGGGCCCAGTCGGCCGTGCTCGACGCCAGCCTCGCCTACGAGTTCTACGGCTTCGGCGGCCCCGACGCGGCCGAGGGACTGGCCAGCCACTTGGAGAAGCGGCCGCCCCACTTCACCGGCCCCACGTCAGAATGATTGTGTTTCGAAGAGCTCAGGAGGACAAATGACGCCCCTCGTCGCGTATGGCGCCTATCTACCGAGGCACCGTCTCAAGCGGTCCGAGATCGGGGCCGTGCTGGGAGGAGGCGGTGGGAAGGGGACCCGGGCCGTGGCGGGCTACGACGAGGACCCGACGTCGATGGCCGTGGAGGCGGGCCGGTCGGTCCTGGCCGCGTGCGGCGGCGACGTGTCCGTGCAGAGGTTGCTGTACGCCACGGCCAGCCCGCCGTACCTGGACAAGACCAACGCCAACACCATCCATGCCGCCCTGCGGCTGGACCCGGCCGCCCTGGCCGTGGACATGGTCGGATCGGTGCGCTCCGGCGTCGGGGCGCTGTTGGTCGGCGCCGAAGCCGCGGTGCCGACGCTGGTCACGCTGGCCGACATCCGCACCGGGCTGCCCGGGGGCGCCGACGAACGCGACGGCGGCGACGCCGCGGCGGCCTTCGTGTTCGCGCCGGAAGGCCCGGCGCTGGCCGAGCTGGTGGCCCACGCCAGCGCCACCGAGGAGTTCCTGGACCGCTGGCGCCTGCCCGGCGCCCCCGCCTCGCGGGTGTGGGAGGAGCGCTTCGGGGAGCACGCCTACCTGCCGCTGGCCGATGCCGCCTTCGCCGCCGCCCTCAAGCAGGCCGGCCTGACCCCGGCCGAGGTCGACGTCCTGGCGGTGGCCGGCACCCACGGCCGGGCGGTCAAGGCGTTCGCCGGCTCGGCCGGGGTCAAGCGGGTGGCCGACGACCTGTCCAGCACGGTGGGCAACACCGGTACCGCCCATCCGGGGCTGCTCCTGGCCCGGGTACTGGACGAGGCCGAGCCGGGCCAGACCGTGGTCCTCGTGGTGCTCGCCGATGGGGCCACCGCCATGGTGTTCCGGGTGGGGGAGGCCATCTCGACGTACCGGCGGGCGACCACGGTGGACGCGCAGGTCGCCCTGGGCGACGACTCCCTGCGCTACACCGACTTCCTCACCTGGCGGGGCCAGCTGGCCAAGGAGCCGCCCCGCCGTCCGGATCCGGTCGGGCCCGCCGCCCCGCCGTCCCTGCGGTCGGTGCGGTACAAGTACGGCTTCGTCGGCCACCGCTGCGAGGAGTGCGGGACGGTGCACCTGCCGGCCGTGCGCGTGTGCGTCAACTGCAAGGCCACGGATCGCATGGTGGAGGTCCCGATGGCCGATCGGCTGGGGACGGTCGCCACCTTCACCATCGACCACCTGGCCTTCTCGCCCAGCCCCCCGGTCATCAATGTGGTGGTCGACTTCGACGGTGGCGGCCGCTTCAGCTGCGAGCTCACCGACGCCGACCCCGGGCAGGTGGCCATCGGCGACCGGGTCGAGATGACCTTCCGCCGCATCGTCACCGCCGGCGGGATCCACAACTACTTTTGGAAAGCCCGCCCTGTCGGGGCGGGCGCCAGCGACGGAGCGCGCCCGGTGGCGGCGGCTGCTCGAGAGGAGGCCTGATGGCGTCGAGAGGGATCAGGGACAGGGTGGCCATCGTCGGGATGGGCTGTACCAACTTCGGCGAGCACTGGGACCAGGGCGTCGACGACATGCTCATCCGGTCGACCGGCGACGCCATGGCCTCGGCCGGCGTCACCCGCGACGACATCGACGCCTATTGGTTGGGGACGATGGGATCGGGCACGTCCGGTCTCACCCTCTCCCGGGTGCTGCGCCTGGAGCACAAGCCGGTGACCCGCTTGGAGAACATGTGCGCCACGGGGTCGGAGGCGCTGCGCAACGCGTGCTACGCCGTGGCGTCGGGGGCCTTCGACATGGCCATGGCGGTCGGGGTCGAGAAGCTGAAGGACTCCGGTTTCTCGGGCCTGGTCAGCGCCCCGCTGCCCGGCGACGGCACCCTCCCCGAGGTCACCGCGCCGGCCAAGTTCAGCCTGCTGGCTCCCGCCTACGCCAAGCGCTACGGCGTCGACGAGGCCGAGCTCAAGGAGGTCCTGACCAGGATCGCCTGGAAGAACCACTACAACGGGGCTCGCAACTCCCGGGCCCAGTTCCGCAAGGAGGTCTCCAAGGAGACCATCGCCAAGGCCACTCCGATCGCCGGCATGCTCGGAGTGTTCGACTGCTCCGGAGTGTCGGACGGGTCGGCCGCCGCCATCGTGGTGCGGGCCGAGGACGCCCACCGCTACACCGACCAGCCGATCTACGTCAAGGGCCTGTCGTTCGTCGCCGGGCCGGCCAAGGGCAACATCGATCCCGGCTACGACTTCACGACCTTCCCCGAGGTCGTCGCCGCGGCCCGGGACGCCTACTCCCAGGCCGGCGTGGAGGACCCCCGGGCCGAGCTGGCCATGGCCGAGGTGCATGACTGCTTCACGCCGACGGAGCTGGTCCTGATGGAGGACCTCGGCTTCGCCGAGCGGGGCTTCGGCTGGAAGGAGGTCCTGGCCGGCACCTACGACCTGGACGGCGAGCTGCCGGTCAACCCGGACGGCGGGCTCAAGGCGTTCGGGCACCCCATCGGCGCCTCCGGCCTGCGCATGATGTTCGAGTGCTGGCTGCAGTTGCGGGGTGAGGCGCCGGAGGAGCGGCGCATCGCCAGCCTCGAGCGGGGTCGCAAGCTGGCCCTCACCCACAACCTGGGCGGCCAACCGGGCGAATGCGTCAGCTTCGTGTCCGTCGTCGGCACCGAGCCCGCTGAGTAACCGACCGGGGATCGCCCCGGAGCGGTCGCTCGAGGTCCAGGCCGCCTACGCCCGGGCCATCCGGGCCGGCGACGTCGAGGGCTCTGTCGCGCTGTTCGCCCCCGGCGCCACCATCTGGCACAACTTCGACGACCGGGCCATCCCGGCCGAACGGTCGGCCGCCACGCTCGGCCGCCTGCACGAGGCCATGCCCGACGTCGACTGGGAGGACGTCGCCGTGCACCCGACCGCAGCGGGATTCGTATGGCAGGCCGTCGTCGTAGGGAACGCGCCGGGTGGCCCGGTCCGGGCCCCGACCTGCATGGTCGTGGCCCTGTCGGAGGCCGGCCTCATCGAGCGCCTGGACGAGTACCTCGACCCCGGAGGTCTGGCCTCGCTGCGGGCTCAGCCGTAGAGGTCGACGACGGTGGCCACGCCCGTACCCTCGACCAGGATGCGCCCGGCCTCGGTCAAGTGGTCCCGCCACAGCTTCTCCGCCCCGTCGGCGTCGCCGGCCCGGATGAGATCGATCAGCTTCTGGCGGGCCCGGTGGGCGGACCGGAGCAGCTTCGGCTCCTCCGCCCGGTGCTCCCGTGCGAAGCTGACGGCCGCCGCCGAGCTGATGTGGTCCAGCATCGAGGTGAGCAGCACGAGGGTCTCGTTGCCGGCCAGCTCGACCACCAGCGCGTTGAACTCGTGGAACTTGGTCGGCTCCGTCGGCGGCAGGCGGTCCAGCCGGTCCTGGAGCTTGTTGGCCACCGCCACCCGGTCGCGGCGGGAGGCCAGCACCCGGGCGGCCGGTGCTTCGACGATCAGGCGGGCCTTGAGGACGTCCTCCAGGGTGGCTCCCCGGTGCTGCAGGACCAGCGCCGCATAGCGGGCCGCCACCTCGCTCGATGGCTCCTGGACCCTGGCGCCGCCCCGGGCCCCGCGCCGGACGGTGATGAGGCCCTCCGATTCCAGGATGCGGAACGCCTCGCGCAGCGTGGGCCGGGAGATGTTGAACTCGAGCATGAGGGCCGTCTCCGGCGGCAGCGCATCGCCCTCCTGGAGCTGACCCGTGACGATCTGGCGCCGGATGTGGGTGGCGACGAGCTCCGCCGTCTTGGGAACTCGGACGTTGACGGGTTCTGAGGCGGCGCTGATCATCGTCCGCCCAGGTTACGACGGGCGCCGTCTCCACCGGTGTACGCCGCCTTCACCTGCATATGGAATAATCATACAACTATTTCTGGGTCCGGAAGTGAGGGCGTGATGGGAAGCTTGGACGGGAAGGTCGCGGTCGTGACGGGCGCCGCGGGCGGCATCGGCGCGGCCATCGTCGGGGCCCTGTGCGCGGCGGGCGCCTCGGTGGCGGCCTGGGACCTGGACGCGGTCCGAGCCAAGCAGGTGATCGGCGACCGTGACCGGGCGGTGGCCGTCGAGGTCGACATCACGAACCGCGCCAGCGTCGAGGCCGCCTTGCGCTCCACCGAGGAGCAGCTCGGCCCGGTGAGCGTCCTCGTCAACAACGCCGGCATAGACAAGATCGAGCGCTTCCTCGACAGCGCCGAGTCCACCTGGGAGCGGATCACCGCGGTCAACTTCCTGGGCACGGTGCGCTGCTGCCACGTGGTCGTCCCGGGGATGGTCGAGCGCGGCGGCGGCGCCGTGATCTGCATCGCATCGGACGCCGGCCGGGTGGGGTCCTCGGGCGAGGTCGTGTACTCCGGGACGAAGGGGGCCGTCATCGCCTTCTCCAAGGCGCTGGCCCGCGAAGTGGCCGCCTCGGGCGTCACCGTCAACGTCGTATGCCCCGGTCCCACCGACACCCCGCTGCTGGACCAGGTGGCCGAGGTGTCGCAGAAGCTCTACGACGGCCTGGCCCGGGCCATCCCCATGCGCCGCATCGGCCAGCCCACCGACATCGCCCCCGCCGTGGTGTTCCTCGCCTCCGACGGGGCGGCCTTTGTCACCGGCCAGACGCTCTCGGTGTCCGGCGGCCTGACCATGTCATGAGGGCCGTCCAGCCGGTCGTCGTTCGGTCGCAGGTGCGCCCCGACGGGGTGGGCGTCCTCACCCTGGCCCGGCCCGACCGGCTCAACGCCATATCGACCGAGGTGGTGGCCGCCATGGCCCAGGTGATCTCCGGCTTTGCCGGCAACCCGGCGGTGCGGTCGATCGCGGTGGCGGGTGAAGGCAAGGTGTTCTGCGCCGGGGCGGACATCGCCGAGTTCTCCCAGCTCGAGGGCCCGGTCGAGTTCGGGCGCTTCATCGGCCGGCTCACGGCCGCCCTCGACGGGCTGGCCTCGTGCCCGAAGCCGTCGGTGGCGGCGCTGCACGGCGTGGCCCTGGGCGGTGGCCTCGAGTTGGCCCTGGCCTGCGACATGCGGGTGGCCGAGGCCGGGACCCGCCTGGGGGTGCCCGAGATCAAGCTCGGCCTGCTTCCCGGCGCGGCGGGGACGGTGAGGCTGCCCCGGCTGGTGCCGGCCCCGGTCGCCCGGCGCATGCTTCTCACAGGTGAGCCCATCCTGGCCGAGGAGGCCCAGGGCTACGGGCTGCTCGCCGATGTGGTCCCTGCCGGCGGCGCCTTCGCCGCGGCCGTGGCCTTGGCCTCCCGGCTGGCCGAGCTCCCCCCGCTCGCGCTGGCCGCGGCCAAGCGCCTGCTCAGTGCCGGGCCGACCCTGCCGGAACCGGCGGCCGTCGAATTGGAGCGCCAGACGGTGTCGATGCTCTTCGCCAGTGACGACCGGGCCGAGGGGGTGGCCGCCTTCCTGGAGAAGCGAGCCCCTTCCTTCCGGGGCAGGTAGCTCAGAGCCGTTCGATGATGGTGGCGGTACCCATGCCGCCTCCGGTGCACATGGTGATGAGGGCGGTCGAACGGTCCGAGCGCTCCAGCTCGTCGAGGGCGGTCTGGATCAGGATCCCGCCGGAGGCCCCGATGGGATGGCCGAGGGCCATGGCCCCGCCGTTGACGTTGACCCGGTCGACGTCCAGATCCAGCTCCCGGACGGCCTTGAGTACGACGGAGGCGAACGCTTCGTTGATCTCCCACAGGTCGATGTCGCCCGACTTCATCCCCGCCTTCTGCAGCGCCTTGCGGGAGGCCGGCGCCGGCGCGGTCAGCATGATCACCGGCTCGCTGCCGGCCACCGCAGAGGTGACTATGCGGGACCGGGGGG
>DATGAX010000393.1:0-3054 GCA_035312965.1 Acidimicrobiales bacterium | reverse complement strand
GTGGCGCTGTCGGGGTGGCCGGGCCGGCACCTCGGGTGGCGCCAGTACCGGGTGCTGGGTGCCGCCGCCCTCGACCTGTGCGCCGTGGCCGGGGGAGTGGTCGATGCCTACCTGGAGTGCGACGGCGACAGCCTGGGCCCTTGGGACTACCTGGCGGGCGCGCTCATCTGCCGGGAGGCGGGAGCGGCGGTGGCCGACGCCGAGGGCCGGGACCTGGTCGTGCTCACCCACGAGGCCCGGCGCACGCCCGTGGCGGCCGGCACCCCTGAGCTCCTCCGGGCCCTGACCCGGTCCCGGTGGGAGGGGCACACCACCGCTCCCGGGAGCCGTCCGGAAGCGTCTGAGAGAAAAACGAGTTGACGGCGAATGCCCGGCATGTTCGGATAGCACCGTCCGGGGACCGTTCTCGGACGCCTGAGAGGAGCAACGAGTGCGCGTAGGGGTCTGGTATTCGGCGAAGCCCAAGGGCCTGGTCGGTACCGGCGCGCCTTCGCTCGGCTCGGCCGTGCCGTCGATCCAGGGATTCGGCTTCCGTCACGTCGAGCTCTGCATGACCGGTAACGACGGGGCCGTGCGGCCGATGGGTTCATCTGGAGGACCAGCTGGATAGGGACCAGCGAACCACCAGAGAAGGCCCAGAGGCCGCCGGGAAGCCCCGGCGGCCTTTTTGTTTCTTCGGTTTTCCTCGATCCCCCGGGTCGAGGGATCCGAGCTCCAGCTCAGGCGTCCGAAGCGGATGCCCCGGTGTCGAACAGAGGGGAGAGGCGAGATGCTCGCCGAACGTGACCAGGGGTCGTTGCTCGAGGAGTTGGTCCAGCCCGTGCGCTGGGTCGATGCCCGCTGCCGGGACGGCGCGGGCTCGATGGTTCCGCTCTTCTTCTCCGAGCAACTTGACGACATCGCCCGGGCCAAGGCCATCTGCGCCCTGTGCCCGGTCATCGAGCCCTGCCTGGCAGGGGCGGTGGAGCGACGGGAGCCCTGGGGTGTCTGGGGCGGTCAGCTCTTCGCCAACGGCAAGATCCTGGCCTTCAAGCGCAAGAGGGGTCGCCCGCCCAAGAACGCCCAGGCCCAGATGACGGCCTAGCTCGAGGTTTCGGGCCGGGCCGGCGGGGACAGGTCGTGACCCGCCGGCCTCGGCCCGGCCGACCGCGCCCGGCCGGGGAGGGCCGGGCCCGGGCCCGGGGGCCAGCGCGTGCCCGGCGCGTCCGACCCGCTCAGCTCGAGGAGACGGCGAGCGGGGTTCGCACGGCGCCCGCCGAGGAGGGGTGCCTGAGTTTGGACAGGGCCTTGGCCTCGATCTGTCGGATGCGCTCCCGGGTGAGCTGGAACGACCGGCCCACCTCTTCCAGCGTCCTGGGGTCCCCGTCGGCCAGTCCGAAGCGCAGGCGGAGGACATGGCGCTCCCGATCCGACAGCCTGGCGAGCGCCACCCGCAGGGCGCGCTGCTGAAGGGAGGCCGCGGCGGCGTCGAAGGGTGCGGTGGCGGCCCGGTCCTCGAGCACGTCCGCCAGCTCGGCGTCGTCCTCCTCCCCCACGGGGGCCTGCAGCGACACCGGGTCGGGGAGCACGGCGCGCACGTCGAGCACCGTTCGTGCGTCCATGCCGGCGTGGGCGGCGATCTCCTCCACGCTCGGCTCCCGGCCCAGGGAGCCGGCCAGCAGGCTGGTCACCTTGGCCACCCGCCGGCTGGCCTCCACCATGTGGACCGGCACCCGGATCGTCCTGCCCTTGTCGGCCAGGGCCCGGCCGATGGCCTGGCGGATCCACCAGGTGGCATAGGTCGAGAACTTGAAGCCGCGGGTGTGCTCGAACTTCTCCACGGCCCGCATGAGACCGAGGTTGCCCTCCTGCACGAGGTCGAGGAGCGGGAGCCCGAGTGCCTGGTAGCGCTTGGCGATGGACACGACGAGGCGGAGGTTGGCCTGGATGAACCGACGCCTGGCCTCTTCGCCTTCCGACGCCACCCGGCGGAGACGGCGCCGCGCCGCTGGAGACAGCGGAGCCGAGCCAGAGCCGGTCTCGCTCGCCTCCAGAGAAGCGGCCGCCTCCCGACCCCGGGCCATGACCGCGGCCAGGGCCACTTCCTCTTCTGCGGTGAGCAGCGGATAGTTCCCGATCTCCTTCAGATACTGCCGTACCGGGTCCTCCAGAAGCGGTTCGTCGCTCCGCCAGCCCATCAGCACGCTCCTGCTCGAGTCGCGACCACTACCGTTGGCCTGTGCGCGAGGGTAGTGCCCCCGAGCCGCCGATCCTGGTATCCGCGTGCCTTCTCGGCGTCGCGTGCAACCACAAAGGTCTGGCCAGCGCGACCGACGCCATAGCCGAGCTGGGCCGGCGCCGGCGTCTGGTGCCGGTGTGCCCCGAGGTCGCGGGAGGGTTGCCCACGCCGCGGCCGGCCGCGGAGATCCAACCCGACGGCACCGTGCGCACGGCCGGGGGCGAGGACGTGACCGCCGCCTATCAGCGCGGCGCAGCCACGGCCGTGAGCCTGGCGCGGCAGATGGGCGTGTCGGAAGCAGTGTTGAAGGCGCGCTCGCCGTCGTGCGGCTGTCATCAGGTCTACGACGGAACCTTCGGCGGCACGACCGTGGCGGGTGAGGGGATCACGGCGCGCGCCCTGCGCCAGGCGGGCGTGTCCGTTCGTTCGGAAGAGGACCTAACCGAGGAGCTCTCCGCGTCGCTCTGGCCACAGACGGGCCGGCGCTACCCTGAGGCACCTTCGGGCGCTTAGCTCAGTTCGGTCCAGAGCAGCTGTCTTACAAGCAGCAGGCCGGGGGTTCAAATCCCTCAGCGCCCACGTCAGGATTCCCTGCCGGAGGCGCAGCGCGACAAGCTGAAGTGCGGTGTACCCTCGCTGTCAGCCGTCAGGCTTCGGCCTGCAAACTCGGGCGTTTACCTCGCCTTGGAACAAACCCCGCTTCAAACAGTCGGGAGGGGAAGAACAGTGGGCCTGTCACTCCGGCGCATCAGCGCCATCACCGCAGTCCTTTTGTTGGGTATTGGTCTGTCCGCCTGTAGCTCGTCGAAGACGAAGACGAAGACCGGGGCGTCGAC
>DATGAX010000392.1:0-12479 GCA_035312965.1 Acidimicrobiales bacterium | reverse complement strand
CACCGGCGCGTCTTCCGGGCTCGGCGTCGCCTTCGCCCAGCACCTGGCAGGGGCGGGAGCAGACATCGCGCTGGGCGCCCGGCGGGCCGACCGGCTGCAGGAGACGCTGCGCAGGGTCGAGGAGACCGGGCGCCGGTGCATCGCCGTCACCACTGACGTGTCCGTCCCGGCCGACTGCCAGCGGCTGGTCGACGAGACGCTCGAGTCCTTCGGCCGGGTCGACGTCCTGGTCAACAACGCCGGCGTCGGCACGGCCCGGCCCGCCACCCGGGAAACGCCCGAGGAATTCCGCCAGGTCGTGGACGTCAATCTCAACGGGGCGTACTGGATGGCGCAGGCCTGCGGCCGGGTGATGAAGCCCGGCTCGAGCATCGTCAACATCGGGAGCATTCTCGGCTTCACGACCGCGGGGCTCCCTCAGGCCGCCTACTCGGCCAGCAAGGCCGGCCTGATCGGTCTGACGAGGGATCTGGCCCAGCAATGGACGGGGCGGAAGGGTATCCGGGTCAACCTCCTCGCGCCCGGTTTCTTCGAGACGGAGATGACGGAGCAGTACGACGAGGGGTACCTGGAATCGCAGATGGGCCGCGTGCTCTTCGGGCGGCCCGGTGACCCGGCCGAGTTGGCGGCGGCGCTGATCTTCCTCGCCAGCGACGCCTCGAGCTACATCACCGGCGTGGCCCTGCCGGTGGACGGCGGCCTTCTCACGAGCTAGAGCCGGCCGGGCGACCGTCGACGACGGCCACCGCGTCAGGGGGAACCACGATCCGGCCCTCGTCGAGGCGGATGCGGGCATCCGACGCGGCGAGGACCGTGGCCCCGGCTGCCGCGGCGAAGGCCCGCTCGCCGTCGCCCAGGTTGACGAACAGCGTGGTCCCGCCCCGGGTGCAGACGATGGTGCCGGCCGCCTCGTCGGCCTGGGCCGTCACCCGGTCCAGCCGAGGGTCGCTCAGGTCCGGATGCCGGCGGCGCAGGGCGATCAGAGTGCGGTACCACGCCAGCAGCTCGGCGTGTCCCGGTCGGTACCGTTCGTCCCAGTCCAGTTGCGAGGCCTCGAAGGTGGCCGGCGCCTGCGGATCGGGCACCTCCTCGGGATCCCAGCCGAAGTGGGCGAACTCCCGCCTCCTGCCTTCGCTCACCGCCCGGCCCAGCTGCGGGTCGGGGTGGTCGGTGAAGTATCGGAACGGGGTGGTGGCACCCCACTCCTCGCCCTGGAACAGCATCGGCACGAAGGGGCCGCACAGCAGCAGCGCCGCCGCCACCCGCAGCCGGCCGTCGCTCGCCAGGCGGGTGAGGCGCTCCCCCACCGCCCGGTTGCCGATCTGGTCGTGGTTCTGGGTGAACACGACGAGCTGGTGGCCGGCCACGCCGGCGGGCGGGCGGCCGTGGCGGCGGCCCCGGTGGGGCGAGTAGCAACCGTCGTACACCCATCCCTGGCGCAACGCCTTGGCCAGCTGGGCCAGGCTCCCGAAGTCCTCGTAGTAGCCCGAGCGCTCCCCCGTCGTCACCGCGTGCAGGGCGTGATGCCACTCGTCCGCCCATACCGCATCCAGGCCGTAGCCGCCGGCGGCGGGGGAACGGACGAAGCGCGGATCGTTGAGGTCGCTCTCGGCGATGACGAACAGCGGGCGCCGGACGTGACAGGCCAGCGCCTCGACCTCGGCGGCCATCTCCTCGAGGATGTGCCGGGCCGAGTCGTCGACGATCGAGTGGACGGCGTCCAGGCGCAGCCCGTCGACGTGGTAGTCGCGCAGCCACATCAGCGCGTTGTCGAGGACGAAGCGGCGCACCTCGTCACTGCCGGGGCCGTCGAAGTTGACCGCCGCCCCCCAGTTGGTCCGGTGCGTGTCGGAGAAGTAGGGACCGAACTCGGGCAGGTAGTTGCCGGCCGGACCCAGGTGGTTGTACACCACGTCGATCACCACACCGAGCCCGGCCCGATGGCAGGCGTCGACCAGCCGCTTGAGCCCTTCCGGTCCCCCGTAGGCGTGGTGGGGCGCATAGAGGTCGACACCGTCGTAGCCCCAACCCCGGCGGCCCGGGAACTCCACGACCGGCATCAGCTCCACGCCGTCCACGCCCAGCTCGACGAGGTGCCCCAGCCGCTCCTCGACCGCTTCGAAGGTGCCCGAGGCGGTGTAGGTGCCGACATGGAGCTCGTACAGCACGGCGCCCTGCAGAGGCATCCCCCGCCAGGCGTGATCGTTCCAACGGAAGGCGGCGTGGTCGACGACGGCCGACAGGCCGTCCGGACCATCGGGCTGCGACGGCGAACGGGGATCCGGTCGTGTCGGGCCACCGTCGAGGACGTAGCCGTACCGCGTGCCCGGGCCGGCGTCTTCGACGTCAGCCTCCCACCAACCTCCATGGGCGCGATGCATCTGCTCCGACCGGTCACCCAGGCGGAGCTGTACCTCTTCGACGGATGGCGCCCAGACCGAGAACCGGTGGGTCAGCGCCCGATCTCCTCGAGCACGGCGACGGGGAATTCGGACAGCAGCTCGCCGGCTGGCCGCCGGCCGCCCTCCACCACCGCGCCGGTCAGGACGCTGCGCCAGGAACCTTTCGGCAGGCGGACGTCGGTGCCGGACCAGTCGTCGCGCCCGGCGCGGGGCACCACGGTGACCAGCCCCCGGCGGGCGAACGCCACGATGTCGGCGGCCCGGGAGCCGGAGCAGGCCAGAGGCTCGTAGAACCCCGACGCGTACACGTCGGGCCGGGCCCGGCGGTCGGCCAGGAGCCGGGCAATGAGCCACAGCTTGGAGCGGCCCGCCTCGTCACCGTCGAGGGGGCCGGGCGGGCCGGCCCCGGCCACCTCTTGCCGGATCCGGGCCCGCACGCCGTAGTCGACGGGGCGGCGGTTGTCGGGATCCACCAGGCTCAGGTCCCACAACTCGGTGCCCTGGTAGATGTCGGCCACTCCGGGGCAGGTCAGCAACAGCGCGGTCTGGGCCAACGAGTTGCGCCGCCCCCTTGCCACCACGGCCTGCGCCTCCAGGAAGGTGTTGACCGCGACGACGAAGTCGTTGTCCGTGAGGATGCGCTTGGTGAAGGCTTCCACGGCGTGGTCGTACACCGGTTCGGGCCGATCCCACGACGTGTGGACCTTGGCCTCCCTCGTCGCCTTGGCCATGAACGCGGCGGCCCGGTCGGTGTCGATGGGCCACGCCCCGACGACCGTCTGGTACAGCAGGTACTCGGCGTTGGCGTCGGGCCACCCGTCGACCTTGTGCGCCTCATTGAGCTCGGCCCAGGCTTCGACAGCCCGGGCCCAGGCGTCCGGGATCTCCGAGAGGACGTGGATCCGGGCCCGCACGTCGGCGCTGCGCTTGGTGTCGTGCGTCGACAGCGTGAGCATGGTCAGGGGCCACTCCGCCGCCGTCGCCGCGGTGTCGGTGTGGAAGGCGGACAGGCTGCGGCCGAAGCGCCCCGGGTCGCCCCCCACCTCGTTGAGCGAGATCAGGCGGTTGTACCGGTAGAACGCCGTGTCCTCCACCCCCTTGGCCATCACCGGCGCGGTCAGCTGTTGCAGGCGCAGCGCGAACTCCAGCCCCGCGTCGCCCCCGATCTCGCCTAGGGCGAGCTGCCCGATGTACCGGATGAGCTCGCCATCGAGGTCGGGGCGAGCCCCCAGCGCACCCTGCACCGCCTCCTCGACGCGCCGCCGGTCGGCGCCGGTCGGCGGACTCCCCCGATGGACGTAGGTCCGGTACACCCGGCAGTGGGCGACCACCTCCCTCACCGCGGCGCGCAGGGCCCGGCGGGTGTGATCCCGATGGCGGCGCTCCTGGTCGCACAGCGCGCTGAGCAGGCCGGTGAGACGCTCCACATCGGCGGCGAGGGACTCGACCATCACCTGGTGCTTGGCCGCCACCACCACCTCGTCGTAGGCCGCCGTCTCACCGGTGAACCCTTGATAGTACTCAGTCATGGCGGGCTCGTGCTCGGATGCGACGAACAGGTTGTCGACCCGGGCCAGGAAGTCGTAGCCGGACGTGCCGGCCACCGGCCAGGTCGCGGGCAGGGTCTCGCCCGGTTCGAGGATCTTCTCCACCACGACGGGGGCGCCCCGGGTGGCCGCGCCCAGCGCCTCGAGGTAGCCGGACGGATCCTTGAGCCCGTCGACGTGGTCGACGCGCAGAGCGGAGACGCTCCCGTCCCGGACCAGCTCCAGGATGAGGTGATGGGTCTGGGAGAACACCTCGGGATCCTCGACCCGGACCCCGACCAGAGAGTCGATGTTGAAGAACCGCCGGTAGTCGACCTCTTCGCTGGCCACCCGCCAGAACGCCAGGCGGTAGTTCTGCCGGGCCAGCAGCTGGTCGAGCCGGTCGACGTCGGCGGACACGGCGGCCAGCTCGGCATCCACTGCGGCCGCCACCGCGGGGCGACGCTGGCACAGGCGCTCGAGCTCGGCGGTGAGGACCTGCTTCTGCTCGTGACGCTGAGCCATGGCCGCGGGATCCGTCATCCGGGCCGACGGCATGCGCCCGAAGCCCTCCGCCAACCGGGCCAGCTCGGCCGAACCGGCCCGGCGGGCCGACGCAGCCAGGACGCCGTCGAGGGTCCGGGGCGACACCGGCATGCGGTGCTCCTCGTAACCGACGGACACATGGCCGCCCGAGCGGTCCAGGGTCACCTCGCCCGCTTCGAGGATCCGCCCGTAGTGGTCGCCGAGGACGGGCACCAGCACGCGGTAGGACGACTTCTCGTCACCGGCGTCCCAGTCGATGTCGAACACGCGGGCGTAGCGGCTGGCCGGCCCGTTCTCCAGCACGTCCCACCACCAGGGGTTGGCCGGTTGGGCGGCCATGTGGTTGGGCACGATGTCCAGCATCTGGGCCAGTCCCCGCTCGCGGAGAGCGCCGACCATGACCGCGTAGGCGGGGGCGCCACCGAGCTCCTCGTTGAGCCGGCCGGGGTCGGCGACGTCGTAGCCGTGGGTGCTGCCCGGGCAGGCCTGCAGGTAGGGCGAGCAGTAGACGTGCGTGACGCCCAACTGCTGCAGGTAGGCGCTCACCTCGGCCACGCGGTCGAACCCGAAACCGCCATGCAGTTGCAACCGGTAGGTGGCCGAGCTGCCGGCCAGGCGGGGGGCCGGCGTATCGGGCGCGGCGGGCGCGGCGGGTGCGGCGGGCGCGGCGGGTGTATCGGGCGCGGCGGGCGCGGGTACGGCGCCGTCCGGTACGGCGCCGTCCGGTACGGCGCCGTCCGGTGCGGCGCCATCGGGCCCGACCCGAGGGTCTCTTCCGAACTCCGGGTCGGCTTGTGTCACAGAGGGTTCTCGGCTCCGCCGGTGCGCAGGGGTCCTGCCGGGTGGGTCACAGGATTGTTACCCGGAGGCGGCCGGAGCGAACCCGATGGCACGGGACCGGGCCGGCCGCGGACCGGTGCCGCGGCCGGCCGGTACAGTCGGCGCCGGCCCCGGACCGAAGGCTGGAGGAGGACGCGATGACGGCAGTGCTGGTGCATGGCAACCCCGAGACGGCCGACATCTGGGGCCCCCTGCTGGCCGTCCTCGAGCGATCCGACGTCCGGACGGTGTCTCCCCCCGGTTTCGGCGCCCCCGTACCCGAAGGCTTCGGAGCCACGGCCGATGAGTACGCGGCGTGGCTCGTCGCCGAGCTCGAGGCCGGGGATCATCCCGTGGACCTGGTCGGCCACGACTGGGGCGGCGGGCACGTCATCCGGGTGGCCATGGACCGGCCCGACCTCATCCGGTCGTGGGCCATGGACATCGGCGGCTGCCTGGCGCCCGACTACGTCTGGCACGACATGGCGCAGGTGTGGCAGACGCCGGGAGCGGGCGAGGACAACGTCGCCTCGATGGCCGCCGCGCCCCTCGACGACCGGGCCGCCCTCTTCGAGAGCCTCGGGATGACCCCCGATGTGGCCCGAGCCGTGGCGTCGGCCAACGACGAGACGATGGGCCGTTGCATCCTGGCCCTCTACCGGTCGGCGGCACAGCCCAAGATGGCGGAGCTGGGCCAGCGGCTCGACACCGCGGCCCAGCGTCCTGGTCTCATGATCATCCCCACCGCCGACGGGTACACCGGCGGCGAGGACCGGGCCCGCTGGGCGGCGACGCAGGCCGGTGCCGGGGTGGCGGTGCTGCCCGGTCTGGGGCACTGGTGGATGCTGCAGGATCCGCAGGCGGGGGCCGCCGCTCTTCAGCAGTTCTGGTCGAGCCTGTAAGGCGCCCGTCCCGCGGCGGCCCCGCCGCCCTCCGGGACCTAGGGGCTGCCAAACGTTGATTGTGTGCAAAAACCTACAACAGTTGTCGAAATTCGCACACTATCTCGATCGAGCGAGACTCACTCGATGCACCCGGCCGATGTCCGCCAACCGGGTGCCTGCCCCGTCGAGTCGAACAGCCGCCGGCCCGACGCCGTATGGTTCGTCGCATGTCTCCCGATCCGGATCCGCTCCTCGCCCGCAAGACCTGGAGGACGGTCGAACCGCTGCACGGGATGATCTACTTCGCGGCGGAGGCGCACGAGCGCTACGCCGAGCTCGGGCTCGCGGAGCGCTCGGGATACTTCGCCTCCCGGTCGGCGGCCATGGGCCAGGTCGACGCCGAGGTGGTCATCGCCACCTTCTTCAACTTCCACCCCGGTGTGGTCCGCCGCTCCCTCGCCGGGGTGTGGGATACGACCTCGACGGACGAGGTCCTGGAGGCCCGGTTGGCCGCCGCCGACGGCGCCCTGCGCCGGGGACTGGGCCCCGTGGTCGGGTCGCCGGAGATGGCCCGGGCGGCCGAGCTGGCCCGGGTCGCCGCCGAGGCGGCGTGCGACCGTCCGGAGGGCCGTCCCCTCTTCGCCGGGCACGCCGCCCTCGCGTGGCCCGACGACCCTCACCTCGTCCTATGGCAGGCCCAGACGCTGCTGCGCGAGTACCGCGGCGATGGTCATGTCGCCGCCCTGTGCACGGCCGGGTTGCGGGGCGCCGAGGCCCTCGTCGTCCACGCCGCGTCGGGCGACGTCCAGGCGGCCGTGCTCAAGGCGTCGAGGGAGTGGCCGGACGACGAGTGGATGGAAGCGGTGGATTCGGTCCGGTCGAGAGGATGGCTGGCCGCAGGCGACACTTTGGCCCTGTCGCCGAGCGGGGCGGAGCACCGCCAGGCGGTCGAGGATCTGACCGACGCGCTGGCCGCCCATCCCTATACCGCCCTCGGCTCCGAAGGGTGCGCCGAGCTGCGTGCCCTGGCCCGGCCGTGGAGCCAAGCCATCGTGGCTGCCGGGATGGTGGGATTCCGCCCTCCGCAGTAGGCGCTCGACCGCGCCCGGGGACGGGCGCCGTCTCTACACTTCGGGCCATGACCGGACCAGCCAGCGCCATAGAGATCGCCGAGTCCGTGAGGAGCGGCCGGCGCCGAGCCGTCGACGTGCTCGAGACCTGCCTCGAGGCCGTCGAGCGGTCCGACGGCCAGCTCAACGCCTTCGTGCACCTCGACGCCGAGGGGGCCCGCCGGGCGGCCGAGGCGGTCGACTCAGAAGTGGCGGCGGGACGCGATCCGGGGCCCCTGGCCGGAGTGCCGTTCGGCGTCAAGGACCTCGAGCACTGTGCCGGCATGCCGACCTCCTTCGGCTCCCTGCTCTACAAGGGAAGGCCGCCGTCCGATGCCGATTCGGTGCCCGTCGCCCGCATGCGGGCCGCCGGCGCCGTCCCCATCGGCAAGACGGCGGCGCCGGAGTTCGGTGCGGTGGCCATCACCGACACCAAGGCGTGGGGGACCACCCGCAACCCCTGGGATCCCAGCCGCTCCCCCGGTGGCTCATCGGGCGGATCGGCCGCCGCGGTGGCATCCGGGATGGTCCCGATCGCCACCGCGTCCGACGGCGGAGGATCGATCCGGATCCCGGCCGCCTTCTCCGGGCTGGTGGGATTCAAACCCAGCTTCGGGCGTGTCCCCCACCCGGACAACCAGCCGTCGACCACGTCGGTCTTCGGCTGCCTGGCCACCACCGTCGCCGACGCCGCCCGCCACCTGGACGTGGTGGCGGGGCCATCCGATCTCGACCGGTTCAGCCTGCCCGCTCCCGACGTGAGCTACGAGGCCGGCATCGCGACCGTCGACGTGGCCGGGCTGAGGGCCGCCTGGTCGGCCGACCTGGAGTTCGCGGTCGTAGACCCCGAGGTGGCCGCCGTCGCCGAGTCGGCGGCCATGGATCTGGTCAAAGCGGCCGGCCTGGCCCCGGTGACCACCTCATTGGGCCTGTCGGACCCGACGCGGATCTGGGCCTCGAACGGTGTGCTGGACCTGTTCATGGACGTGGAACCGGGCATGTGGCCGGACCGGGCCGACGAGATGATGCCCTACGTCAGCATCCCCATGCGGCGGGCGGCGCAGGCCAGTCCCGAACAGATCGCCGGCATCTGGAAGCGGCGGCTGAGACTGGACACCGAGCTGGCCGACCTCTTCTCCCGGATCGACGTGCTCCTGACCCCGACCACGGCCGTACCGGCCCTGCCCGCCGAGTGGCCCATGCCGACCGAGATCAACGGCCAGACGGTTCACCCGGCGATGAGCGTGCCGTTCACCATGCTCGCCAACCTGGGCTGGCACCCGGCGGTCTCGGTGCCCGCCGGGCTGACTTCCACCGGCCTACCCGTCGGGCTGCAGATCCAGTGCCGGCGCCACGCCGACGCCACCGCCCTCAGGTTGGCCCGGATCCTCGAGGAGGCCCGACCGTGGCCGCGGGTGGCGCCCCGTTACCCGGGTGGTTGAGGCCGAGGTCAGGCGGCGCGCCGGCCGGCGAGGCGCTCAGGCCAGGCCGAGATCCCGTGCCCACCTGAGGTTCTGCCGGGCCGAGCCGATGTGGGCCAGGTGCACTTCGTGGCCCTCGCCCTGGTTCGGGTCCCCGTAGACGATCGGTCCGGTCCCGTCCGCCTCCGCCTGGGCCGCCAGCCGGTCCAGCTCCGTCCAATAGGCGATCTCGGCCGCCGTGGGGCTGAAGATCTCGTTGACGACGGGCACGTGGGCCGGCGCGCCGAGCATCATCCCGAAGTACCCGAGATCCCGCAGCTCCGTGGCCCATCTCCGCAACCCGTCCACGTCGTCGGTGGCCCCTCCCCACATCCCACTGATGGGGTAGCGGATGCCGGCCGCCCGGGCGTCGATGAGCACCTTGGAGCGGAGGAACAGCGTCTCGCGACCTTCCGCGCTCCAGCGGTAACCGACGGCCTGGTGTATGTCGCCGAAGCGGGACACCGCCCCACCCATGTACTGCACCCGAGGTGACGCGACGGCTATGTCGTAGGCCAGGCGGAGGCTCTGGGCCGTCTCCAGGATGGGGTAGATGGCCGTCGCGCCGGCGTCCAGGCCGAGCTCGTCCTCCATGCACGACAGCAGCCCCTCGGCCCGGAAGATGTCCTCCGGGCAATAGACCTTGGGCAGGAGGATCCCGGTCAGCGCCGGGCCCATCACCGCCCGCAGATCCTTGAGCGTCTGGCCACCGGCAGGAGGCTGCACCCTGGCGAACCACCGCAGCGGCGCCCGGCCGGCCTGCTCGCTGTCGAGGAAGGCCCGGACCCCGGCGCGGGCCCTCTCCCGCTCCGCTTCCGGGAAGGGGGTGCGGGGTTCCTCGAGATCGATCATCACCGCGTCGGCACCGGAGCCGGCGGCGCGCTCGATGCGGTCCACGTCGCTTCCCGGGACGAAGAGGAGGGTGCGGATGGGCTTGGCGTCGGATTGGCCCACGGTCGGCTCCTCTGCAACGTCGGGCGGTCGGCGCGACGATCTTGACCGATTCGCGCTCCGCCACGCTACGGTCCTTCGGTCCGCCGCTCGAGCAGGAGGGTGCCCATGACGACCTCATCCTCCCTCAGTGCAGCCGAGCTGCACGACCGCCTCAGCCATCCGGTCGTCGACGCCGACGCGCACTTCATGGAGCTGATGCCGCTCCTGGACGACGCCATCGCGGCCGACCTGGAGGAGACGGGTGGGCGGGAGCTGCGGGACCGGTACCTGGCCGCGCCGATCCGCGCCTTCGACACCGTCCAGTTCCAAGCCGATCGGCGCGCCCCGGCCGTCCTCGGGGAATGGCGGGGCATGTCGGCGTGGTGGGGCAACCCGGTCGCCGACGGGCGGGAGCGAGCCACCGCCCACCTACCGCGTCTGCTGTACGAACGGCTGGACGAGATCGGCGTGGATCTGATGCTCACGTACCCGTCGTGGGCCCTCGGGTTCCTCGCCGGGCCGGAGTCGGAGCTGCGCGGGCCCGTGTGCCGGGCCGTCAACCGCTACACCGCGGAGCTGTTCGCCCCCTACCGGGACCGGCTCCGTCCCGCCGCGCTGATCCCCATGGACGACCCTGTGGTCGCGGCGGCCGAGATCGACCACGCGGTGGGCGTCCTCGGGCACTCTCTCGTCCTCCTGGCGGGCTACGCGACGCGGCAGGTGGGCGACTCCCCCCATCCCCTCGCCGTGCGCCTCGACATGTTCGGGATCGACAGCGCGGCCGACTACGACCCGGTCTGGCGGGCATGCGTCCGTAACCGGGTGGCGCCCGTGTTCCACAGCTCCCTCCAGTCGCACCACCCGGCCCGCTCCGTCACCAACTACGTGTACAACCACATCGGCGGGCTGGCCCACGCCCACGAGGCGCTGTGCAAGGCGCTGCTGATGGGCGGCGTCTACCGCCGCTTCCCCGAGCTGCGGGTCGGCTACCTCGAAGGGGGGTGATGTGGGGGGCCAGCCTGCTGGCCGACCTGCTCGGGCACTGGGGCAAACGGGGGGCGCACGCCATCGACACCCTCGACCCGGACCGCTTGGACGTGTCCGCCGTCATGGCCCTGCTGCGCCGCTACGGCACCGACGAGATGATCGCCAACGCCGACCGCATCCGGGCCTTCCTCGAGCGCCGACCCGGACGGCCGGCCCAGATCGACGAGTTCGCGGCCGCCGGCGTCGCCTCCGCCGAGGACATCATCTCCCCCATGACCGAGAGATCCTTCTTCGGCTGCGAGGCCGACGACCCCCTGATCCCGTTCGCCTTCCAGCTTCACGTCGCCCACCGCCAGGTGAGCCTGCGGCCGATGCTCGGCACCGACGTGAGCCACTGGGACGCGCCCGTGATGGACGAGGTCCTCCCCGAAGCGTTCGAAGCGGTGGACGAAGGCCGGATGAACGCGACTCAATTCGAGGCATTCGTCTTCACCAATGCCGTCCGTCTCCACGGCGGCACCAACCCGGAGTTCTTCCACGGGACGGTCTGCGAGAAGCAGGCCCGGGACGTGCTGGCCGGGAGCTGACGGCCGGTCAGATCTCGAACTGGATGGACGCCCGGCTCTCCCGGACCGGGTCGATCAGCTCCGCGATGACGGCCCGGTGGGCCGGATGGTCCCGATACTGCAGGTAGCCGGAGGCGTCGTCGAAGGTGGCGGTGGCGGCGATCGTGGCGTTGCCGGGGACGATCTGAAGGTCGACACCGGCCTGGTACCCGCGGATGGAGGGCACCACCCCGACCAGGCCCCTCAACGCCGCCACGATCGTGGCCGGGGCGTCGTCCGGGGCGTCGGGCTTGAGCGTCAAAAGGACGATGTGGCGGATCATGTACACGTTGTAGCGGTCGGGGTCGACCGGTGGCACGTTCCGGAGCCGCGGCCCGGCCCCCCGCCGGCGACGGTACGCTGTGGCGGGGTATTCGGGGCGGAGGGGTGCTGATGGGCAGAGGGCCCGCTGGCGGGATCGGGGCGGTGGAACCGAGGGATCGAAGCGGCACCCGCCCGCGGCCGGTCGTGGCCGTGGGGGCCTTGGTCGCCATCTGCGCCCTCGCCCTGTCGGGCCTGGCTGCGTCGAGCTTCGCCGCGTCGGGCCGGGCGCCGGCGCGTGAGGCCACCGCGGGGGCGGCCGCCTCCCGGCCGGGCGCGGTCCCCCAGCCCGGGACCAAGCCGCCGCCCGGGGGGCCGATCCGGTGGCCGAAGCCGCCCCACGTCGCGCTGCTCCCCCGGCCCGCCTGGGTCGCCGTCCCGGTGGCAACAGTTTGGACACGACCGGGTACCGACCGGCCCGAAGATGCCCCGGCGGTGTCCGGCCGGCCCGACGTGCCGGCCTGGCTGACCTCCCTCACGATTCCCCAGAAGCTCGGTCTCGACGACCTGCTGTCGACTCAGGCCCTTCTGTACGAGCAGGTCCTGGTGCTCGGGTCGCGGCGCGGCTGGGACCGGGTGCTGGTCAACGGCCAGACCGGATCGGTGTACCCACTGGGGATCGAAGGTTGGATCCCCGCCACCCAGCTGACCTTCACCGCTCCCCCGCCGGCACCGCTCCACGTTACGGTCGCGGTGCCGTCCGTCCGGTTCGGCTCGGTGGAGGTGTCGTATGGTACTGAGCTGCCGGCGGAGGAGGCCCCCGGCGGGCGTGTCGCCGTGCACCTGCCCCAGGGCCGGTTCGTCGTGCCGGCGGCCGACGTACGGGAGCACTCGCTGAAGCCGTCCGGTCCGGCGGTCGTCGCCGAAGCCAGGCGCTTCCTCGGCCT
>DATGAX010000391.1:0-11123 GCA_035312965.1 Acidimicrobiales bacterium | reverse complement strand
ACATCCAGGAGGTCTCCGCCGATCTGCACCCCTACCGGATGTTGGCCGCCCACCACGTCTCGATGTGGCGCTTCGCCCGGGCCACGACGACCGGCGGGGCCCGGCTGGCCCTCCCCCTCGTCCTGGCCGGCCTGGCGGGCCGGTGCGCGGCCGCGGTGGTCCGCCGGCGCCTGGCGGGCCGGGTGCCCCCGGCTGGGGTGGCCGAGTCCCGCCCGCTAGCCTGACGCGCTGCTATGGGCCGAGCTTCGTCGAGCAAGAAGGTGGCGCGCGCCGCCGGGATAGGCGGCGGCCGGGTACACCGGCGCCAGACCCCGTGGGCGTACTACGGGATCATCGCCTTGATCGTCATCCTGGGCGTGGTCGGCACGCTCAGCAGCCGCCAGCGCCGCGACCACCAGATCAACAGCGGGGGCAACGTGCCCCCGACCATTGGGACGGTGTGGCAAGAGGGTTACGCGGTGTACGCCTGCGGCAAGTTCCTCGACCCGGTCAGCATCAAGGCGCCCGACCCCCAGGGCATCACCACCCGCACCCCCGGCATCATCAACATCGACCCCACGGTCAAGGCGGCGGCGGGCAGCAACGCCACCCTGGGCAAATTCGCCGACGCGGTGGGGATGAAGCTCAACGCGGCGGAGCTGCAGGTGCCCGGCGGCCACCTGTACGTCGACGGCGCGTCCTGCGAGGGCAAGGCCGGGCACGTCTACGTGAAGGAGTTCACCGGCACCTCCGACTTGGTGGGCCAGCTCTACAACGGGGCGCCGCGACAGCTGCCCAAGATCGACCCCGCCCTCATCCGCCTGCACAACAACGCCCTTCTCACCATCGCCTTCGTGCCGACCTCGGCCGCCGACAGCATCCCGGCCCCGCCGAAGTCGGTGACATCCGCCCTCACCGCGCTGGAGAAACAGCAGGCCAGCTCGGCGACCTCGACGCCACCCGTCAGCGCCGTCACCCCCACCACCGCGCCGCCCGCGTCCTCCTCGACGACCAGGTAATGAAGGCGGTCGTCCTGGTCGGGGGCGAGGGCACCCGGCTGCGGCCGCTGACCCTCACCACACCGAAGCAGATGCTGCCCGTGGGGGGCCGACCCATGATCGAGCGGGTCCTGGACTGGCTGGGCGGCCACGGCGTGGACGAGGCGGTGCTGTCGCTCGGATACCGGCCGGACGCCTTCCTCGAGGCCTACCCCGACGGCCAGGCGGGCGGCATCCGGCTGGCCTACGCGGTGGAGGAGACCCCGCTCGACACGGCCGGGGCCATCCGCTACGCCGCCCTCGAGGCGGGCATCGACGACATGTTCGTGGTGGTCAACGGCGACGTCCTGACCTCCATCGACGTCACCGCGCTGGTGGCCTTCCACCATGGCCGGGCGGCCGAAGCGACCATCGCCCTCACGCCGGTCGAGGACCCCTCCCGCTTCGGAGTGGTGCCCACCGACCCCGACGGGCGGGTGACGGACTTCATCGAGAAGCCGCCCCCGGGCGAGGCGCCGACCAACCTGATCAACGCCGGGACCTACGTCCTCGAGCCTTCGGTGCTGGAGCGGATACCCGGGGGGCGGCGGGTCTCGATCGAGCGGGAGACGTTTCCCGCCCTGGTCGCAGACGGGGCGCTGTACGCGCTGGGGTCCGACGCGGCATGGGTGGACGCCGGCACGCCGGCCACCCTCCTGGCCGCCAACCTGACCTACGCCCCTCTCGGACCGGACGGGCCGGGCGTGACCGCGAGCGTGGTCGCCGACGACGCCGTCATCGGGAAGGGGGCGCGCATCGAGCGGTCCGTCGTGATGAGCGCGGCGGTGATCGGGGCCGGGGCGGTGGTGGCCGATTCGATCGTCGGCGGGGGCGCCCGCATCGGAGAGCAGGCGCGGGTGACGAACCACTCGGTGCTGGGGTATGGGTCCGTGGTCGAAGCGGGGGCCGAGCTGTCCGAGGCGCGCCTCCCGCCAACCACCTGAGGCGGCCCGGGTGCGGGTTCTGGTCACGGGCGGGGCAGGGTTCATAGGGTCCAACCTGGTCGACCGGCTGCTGGCCGAGGGCCACCAGGTGGACGTGGTCGACGACCTCTCGGCCGGCAGCCTGGCCAACCTGGCCGAGGCCCGGCGCAGCCCGAATGGGCGGATGACCTTCCACCAGATCGACGTGCGGGCCCCGGCGCTGGGTGAGCTGATGCGCCGCAGCCGGCCGGACGTGGTGTACCACCTGGCCGCACCGGCGGCCGGGACCACCGCGCTGGAGGGGGCCGACAGCCACCTCATGGGTTCGCTCCGGGTGCTGGAAGGGGCCCGGATGAGCGGGGCGCAGAAGGTGGTCTTCTCCAGCGGGGCGGTCGTGTACGGCGAGCCCGACCCCGGCGACCTCCCTCTGCGGGAGTCGCATCCGCAGCGCCCGGCCGACCTGGACGGCGTGGCCAAGAAGGCGGTGGCCGACTATCTGTTCGCCTATCGCGAGATGCACAGCCTCGAGTACACGGTGCTGGCGCTGGCCCACGTGTACGGCCCCCGCCAGCCGGAGGGGCCGGTCGTGGCCACCTTCGCCGCCCGCCTGACAGCCGGCGAGTCGTGCACCATCCACGGGACCGGAGGCTCGACCCGTGACTTCGTGTTCGTCGACGACGTGGTCGACGCCATGGCCCGGGCGGCCGAGCGGGGCGGCGGGCTGCTGATCAACGTCGGCACCGGCCGGGAGACCGCCGTCCGGGATCTGTACCGGGCCATGGCCGCCCAGGCGGGGGTGGACCGGCCCGCGGCGCGGGGCCCGGACCGCCCCGGCGACGTGCGGCGCATCTCCCTCGATCCGGGACGGGCCTCGATCCACCTGGGGTGGAAGCCGTGGACGTCACTGGCGGAAGGCACCGCGGCCGTCCTGGACTGGCGCCGGGCCCACGCCTGAGGGCTCAGCGGAACAGGTCCTCCTGGTAGGGCCGGACGATCTCGGACCGGACCGACGACTCCCGCAGCCAGTCCGGGTCGACGCCGCGCACGATGGCCACCGGGACGCCGGCCGACTTGCCCATCACGAGCTCGGCGGCGGCCGCCAGCTCGTCGGCCACGCACACCTCGGTGACGGCCAGGGGGCGCCCGAGGGCGTCGCCGGTGCCCCTCAGGTCGACGACGGCGGCGATCCCGGCGGTGCCGATGGCCACGTCGGTCACGCCGCGTCGCCAGGTCCGGCCGAAGGTGTCGGAGACGATCACCCCCACCTCGAGGCCCGTCCGGGCCCGCAGCCCGTCGCGGATCCACCGGGCCGACCGGTCGGGGTCCACAGGCAGCAGAGCGGCCCACCCGGACGCCACGTTGGAGAGGTCCACGCCCGAATTGGCGCACACGAAGCCGTGGCGGGTCTCGGTCATCACCAGGTCGCCGCGGCGCCGCAACACCCGCACCGCTTCGGCCTCGACGTGGGCCTTGTGGGACAGGGGATCGCCGGGGTCGATGGCGACCAGGCGCCCTTCCGCCTTGGACACGACCTTCTGGGTCACCACCACCACGTCGCCCGGCTCCAGGCCGGCGTGGCCGGCGATCAGCTCGGCCAGGTCGTCCCCGGCCGCGACCTCGGGCAGCCCGGTGACGGGGATGAGGGCGATCGCGGTCATGCCGGGGCCAGCGCGTCCAGGGCCAGGCGGGCCAGGTGGGCGGCGGCCGCCGGGCTGGACATGACCGTAGGGCCGACCACGGCCCGCATGCCGGCCGCCTCCACGTCGGCGGCCCGATCGCGGTCGGCCTCGTCGATGACCAGGGCGGCCGCGTAAGGCGCCCACATGCGGGCCACGCCGGCGACCGAAGGTTCGTGACCCAGCTCCGACATCATCCGGTCGGCCGGCCCTTTGAGGGCCCGCCCGGCCACGATGGGTGACACCGCTACCGTCCGGCTCCGGCGGGCCGTCACCGCGGCGCCGAGGCCCGGGACGGCCAGCACCGGGCCGATCGACACGACCGGGTTCGAGGGGCAGATCAACACGGTGGCGGCCGCCCCGATGGCCTCGACCACGCCGGGCGCGGGCCGGGCCTGCTCGATCCCGGCCAGCCGGATCGACCGCACCGGGACCGAGTGGCGGGCGCCGACGAAGTACTCCTGGAACCCGATCTCGCGCCCGGCGCCGGTCCCGTCCGCCACGACGACCCGGGTCTCGACCCGGTCGTCGGACATCGGGACGATCCGGACGCCCAGCTCCCAGCGGGCCGCGATCTCCGCCGTCACCTGTGACAGGGGCGCGCCCTCGGCCAGCCGCGTGGTGCGGTACAGGTGGGTTCCGAGATCCTGGTCCCCCAGGTTGAACCAGCCCAGGCGGTCGCCGCTGTAGGCCCGCAGCTCGGCCATGGCCGACCACGTCTCGCCCTTGAGGCCCCACCCGGTGGCGGGGTTGATCATGCCGGCCAGGGTGTACGTGACGGTGTCGAGGTCGGGGCTGATGTGCAGCCCGTGCATGACGGCGTCGTCGCCGGTGTTGACGACCGCCGTGACGTCCGCGGGGGGGACCACGGAGACCAGCCCGCTCAGCATGCGGGCCGCCCCCACCCCTCCGGCCAGGGCCACGATCACCGGAGCACCCTATCCTCCGCGGTGTGTTCCAACGCCGGGCCGGAGGGCCCCTGCGCGTGGCGGTCGACGCCACCCCGCTGCTCGGGCAGCGAACGGGCATCGGCGTGGCGGTGGACGGCTACCTGCGGGGCCTGGCCGCCCGGGCCGACGTGGTCACGGCCGCCTACGGCCTGACCGGGCGGGGCTGGCGGCAGCTGCGGGGCCAGGTCCCGCCCGGGATCCCGGTGACCGCCCGCCCGGCGCCGGCCGCCGCCCTGCTGCGGGCATGGACCCGGGGCGACCACCCGGGAGGCCGCTGGTGGACGGGACCGGCGGACGTGGTGCACGGCACCAACTTCGTCGTGCCCCCGCAGCGGGGGGCGGGGCGGATGGTGTCCGTGTGGGACATGACCGCGGTGCGCTACCCGGAGCTGTGCACCCCCACGTCCCGCCTGTATCCCGGCCTGGTGGCCCGGGCGGTGGGCCGGGGCGCATGGGTGCACACCGGGGCGGCCGCCGTGGCCGACGAGATCTGCGAGCACTTCGGGCTGGACCGGGAGCGGGTCCGCGTGGTCGCCCCGCCCGTGACCGCGCCGGCCGGACCGGGCCGGGAGGACGCCCCGACCCGTCAGGGCGGCGAGCGGCCCTACATCCTCGGGCTGGGCCGCACCGAGCCGCGGAAGGACTTCCCGGTCCTGATCCAGGCCTTCGACCGGCTGGCCGCCCGCCATGCCGACCTGGAGCTGCGCATCGCCGGGCCGCCCGGTTGGGCGGAGCCCGAGGTGGCGGCGGCCGTGGCGCAGGCGGTCCACCGCGACCGGATCCGCCGGGACGGCTGGGTGGAGGACGCCGGTGCCCTGCTCGCCGGGGCGGCGCTGTTCGCCTACCCGTCCCGCTACGAGGGGTTCGGCCTGCCCCCGCTCGAGGCCATGGCCGCCGGGGTGCCGGTCGTGGCCACCCTGGCCGGCGCCCTCCCGGAAGTGCTGGGCGGGGCCGCCGAGCTGGTGCCGGTGGGCTCGGCGGAGGCGCTGGCGGCGGCCATGGAGGCCGTGCTGGACGACGACGATCGGCGGGCGCAGCTGGTCCGGGCCGGGCGGGAGCGGGCCGGCCGGTTCACCGTGGAACGGGCGGCCGAGGGACTGGTGGCCGCCTACCGGGAGGTGGCCGCCGACCGCCCCGGCTCGACGAGCTGATCGAACACCGGGGCGAACCGACCGGGTTGCGGTGCCCGCAGCGGGGGGCGGGCCCGACGACCGGCCGCGGTGGAGCCCCCGGCCGGCAGCAGGTCGCAGATGGCGCCGGCCAGGACGCCCGGATCGCCGGGGGTCACCAGGCGCCCGGCCGGGCTCTCGCCGCGGGCGGCGGGGCCGAGGATGTCGAGCGGGCCGCCCGCCGCCCCGGCCACGACGGGCACGCCGCTGGCCAGCGCCTCCACGATCACCAGCCCGAAGGGCTCCGGCTCGGTGGTCGCCAGCACGAACAGGTCCAGGTCGGCCATGAGCTCCGGGACGTCCCCGCGGTGCCCCATCCAGTGGACCCCGGTGAGACCGCCGGCCCGGCGGCGGAGCTCGTCGGCGTAGGCCTCCTTGCCCGGCACGGGTGACCCGGCGATCACCAGGAGCACCTCGGGCCGGCGGGCGGCGACGAGGGGGAAGGCGTCGAGGAGCACCCCGAAGCCCTTCCAGGTGTCGATGCGGGCCACGGACCCGATCAGGGGGACGCCGTCGGGGAGGCCGGCGGCGGTGCGGAACCGGCCCGCCCGATCGGGGCCGAAGCGGTCCGGGTCGGCGTCGTCCACGATCGTCACGACGTTGGCCGGGTCGAGCTGGGCGGCGACGGCGCCCGACACGGCTATGACGGTCGTGGCGAAACGCCGGGCCAGGAACCGCTCGACGCCGAGGGCGGCCCGGGACTGGAACACGATCTCGCGGGCGTGCCAGACGTGGGGCCGGCGGGTCAGCCAGGCGGCCGCCCATCCGTACCACGAGTGGAGCGAGTTGGTGTGCACCACCCCGGCGCCGACGCCGCGCACCAGGCGGACCAGGCGGGCCACCACGAGCGGCCAGGCGGCGGCGAAGCGGACCCAGCGCAGCGGGCCGCCGGACGTGGTCAGACGGGGCATCGGGAGGACGTGCACCGTGGCCCCGGCGGCGGCATACTCGGCGGCCAGCCGGACCGGGCCCGGGACGGCGACGTGGCAGCTCCAGCCGTCGGCCGCGAGCTGCCGGAGCATGCCGATCAGAGCGTGCTCGGAACCGCCCCCGTCGCCGACGGGCTGCACAGAGAGGATCCGTTTGTTGCGTGTGGCGGTCAATGCGGAGCAGCTCCTGTACCGGTCGCCGGGCGGGATCGGCCGGTACACGGCGCAGCTGCTCACTCTACTGCCGGCCGCCCATCCCGACTGCGAGGTGGTGCCGGTCGTGGGCCGGCACACCGAGGCGGAGGTCCAAGCCGCGCTGTCCGCCTTCGGGGTGAGCGAGGCGGTGCGCCGACGCGCCGCCGGCCAGGCGCTGCCGGCGGCGCTGATGTACGAAGCGTGGGTCCGGCTGGGGTGGCCTCCCTTGCGGGGCGTCGATGGGGCGACCCTGGTGCACGCCCCGTCGGCCGCGGTGCCGCCCGCGTCCGGCCGGCCGCTCGTGGTGACCGTCCACGACGCCGCGCCGGAGCTGTTCCCCGAGGGGTTCACCGCCCGCGGCCGCCGGTTCCACCGCCTGGGCATGGCGGCGGCGGCCCGCCGGGCCGAGGTGGTGATCACCGTCAGCCAGTCGGCGGCCGACGAGATCGCGGCCCACACGCCGATCGGCGCCGACCGGATCGTGGTGGTGCCCAACGGGGTGGATCCGCCGGCGGCCGACCCGGCGGCCGACGCCGAGGCGCGGGCCCGGCTGGGGCTGGCCGGCCGGCGATACCTGTTCTGGGTGGGCAGCCTCGAGCCCCGCAAGGGCGTCGGCACCCTGGTCGCGGCGGCGGCCGAGCTCAAGCGGTCGGGGGCCCACCCCGACCTTCTCACCGTCGTCGGCGGCTACGCCGGCTGGCTCAACGACCACTTGATCGCGCCGGCCGACCGGGCCGCCCTCGGGGACTCACTGGTCGAGGCCGGTCGTCTGTCCGAAGCGGACCTGTGGGCGCTGTACCGCGGCGCCGCCATCTTCGCCTTCCCGAGCCACCACGAGGGCTTCGGGCTGCCCGTGCTCGAAGCCATGAGCCAGGGCACGCCGGTGGTCGCATCGGACATCCCGGCCATCCGGGAGGTGGCCGGTGACGCCGCCCTGCTCGTCCCGCCGGGCAACGTGGCGGCCTGGGCCGGCGCGCTGGACGGCCTGCTGGCCGACGAGACGGGGCGGGCCCGCCTCGGGGGGGCGGGGCCGCGCCGGGCGGCCCGGTTCACCGCGGCGGCCACGATGGCCGCCACCCACGCCGTGTACCAGACGGTAGGGTCCTCCGGATGAAGGTGCTGGTCACGGGGAGCAAGGGCTTCGTAGGCCAGTGGCTGATCGCCCACCTGGAGGAGCAGGGGGACGAGGTGATCGGCCTCGACACCGAGGTGGACATCACCGAGCCGGCCGGCCTGCGGGATGTCGTCACCACCGCCGCCCCCGATGCCATCTGCCATCTGGCCGCCCTGGCCAGCGTCGGGGCGTCCTGGGGGGCGTCGGAAGCGACATACCAGGTCAACACGGTCGGGACGGCCAACGTGCTCGACGCCGCGCTGGCCTGCGCGGCCCGGCCCCGCGTCCTGCTGATCAGCTCCTCGGAGGTCTACGGCCGGGTGACCCCGGCCGACCTGCCTCTGGGCGAGGACCGCCCCTTCGCCCCGGTGAGCCCGTACGCCGCCAGCAAGGCGGCGGCGGAGCTGATCGGGCTGCAGGCGTGGCTGGGGTCGGGGCTGGAGGTGGTGCGGGCCCGCCCGTTCAACCACACCGGTCCCGGCCAGCGGCGCGACTTCGTGGTGCCGGCCCTGGCGGCTCAGGTCGCCCAGGCGGCCCAAGCGGGGTCGGACGGCCTGCACACCGGCAACCTCGACGCCCGCCGCGACCTCTCCGACGTGCGCGACGTGGTCCGGGCCTACCGCCTGCTCCTGACCGACGGCCAGGCGGGGGCGGTCTACAACGTGTGCCGGGGGGAGGCGGTCAGCATCCGGGCCATCGCCGAGCGGTTGCTCGCCATCGCCGGCCTGGACCTGCCCATCGTCGTCGACGCGGAGCGGCTGCGGCCGGTCGAGATCCCGGAGCTGCGGGGGGACCCGACCCGGATCGGGGGGGCGGTCGGGTGGGAGCCGGTCTACGACCTGGAGCGCACCCTGGCCGACGTCCTGGCCTTCTGGCAGCACGGCTGACGCCCGGACGCGCCCGTGCCGGCCGCGGGCGGCCGGCACGGGGCGGGGGGGAACTGCCGGGGGTCAGCCCAGGCCGACGGCGGAGCGCAGGGCCTGCTCCTGGGTGGCGGCCGCGCCGCGCACCGACTGGATGAGATCGCGGGCCGTCTGGGGCAGAACCTCCTCGAGGCGGTCCAGCTGGTCCTCGAACTGCTGGCGGACCGGCGCCACCGCCTCGTCCACCGACTTGGCCAGGTCGGTCAGCTGGGTCCGCACCGCGGCGGCGTCGGGCAGCTCGGAGGGCAGCGCCTCGCTCGACACCTTGACCAGCTGGGCCCGTAGCTCGGCCAGCTGCCCCCGGGCCGCCTTGACGTAGGTCTCCAGCTGCGAGTTGAAGGTCGTCGAGAAGGACGACAGGGCGGCCAGCTGGGCCTCGATCTGCTTGGTCAGCTCGACCCGCTGGACCTGGGCCCGCTGGAAGCCGAGCACCCCGAGGCCGACGGCCACGTAGGCCGCTTCCTTGAGGGCATTGTTGAAGTCGGCGGTGGCCTTCTCCAGATCGATGTTGGGAACCGTGAACTCCGGCATCTGCGTCCTCCTGCGAACGGTTGTGCTAGCTGTGGTTAGCATCGTATAACAGTTGCAAGCACTCGGCAAGCCATCGTGACCCAAGTCACGCCGGCCGGCCGGGGGATCGGTGCCGTGGCGGGACAGGCCTGACGGGCCGGGCCCGTGGCCCATTAACTAGTGTCTTCCCTCCGGATGGCAACCGAATCCCCCCCGCCGGCGCCGGCCGTGGTGGCCGTGGTCGTGACCTGCGACCCCGGCCCGTGGTTCCCCGAAGCGCTGGCGTCCCTCGCCGCCCAGGACTACCCCAACCTGTCGGTCCTGGTGATCGACGCCGGCAGCCGGGACGACCCGACGCCCGCAGTGGCCGCCGTGATGCCCGGGGCGTTCGTGCGCCGGCTGGAGCAGCGCACCGGCTTCGGACGGGCCGCCAACGAGGTGCTGGAGATGGTGGAGGGGGCTTCCCACTACCTCTTCTGCCACGACGACGTGGCTCTGGCCCCTGATGCGGTGCGGGCCCTCGTGGAGGAGGCCTTCTTCTCCAACGCCGGGGTGGCCAGCCCCAAGTACGTGCAGTGGGACGACCCGGACCGGCTGCTCGCGGTCGGCCTGACGACGGACAAGGTCGGGGCCCGGCGCAACCTGGTCGAGCCGGGCGAGCTGGACCAGGAGCAGCACGACGGCGTCCGGGAGGTGCTGGTCGCCCCCGCCGGGGCCACTCTGGTTCGGGCCGACCTGTTCCATGCCCTGGGCGGATTCGACCCGGTCATCGACGGCGAGGGCGAGGACCTCGACCTCTCGTGGCGGGCCCGCATCATCGGGGCCCGGGTGATGGTGGTGCCGGCGGCCCGGGTGCGCCACCTGCAGGCCGGCGCCGGCGGCCTCCGGCCCCGCCGCCGGCAAGCTGACCGCCGCGAGGCCAACCGCTACCGGACCATGCTGACCTGCTACCGCTGGTACACCCTGCTGTGGATGGTGCCGCTGGCCGCCTTCTGGGCTCTCGGGGAGGCGGTGACGCTGGCCCTCCAGGGCAAGGTGGGCGAGGCCCGTCCCGTGCTGCGCGCTCTCAGCGCCGCCACCCGCCAGCCCGCCCAGCTGCGGCGGGCCCGGTCCGCCGTCCAGCACCACCGCCGCATCGGCGACCGGGACCTGCGCTCGCTGCAGGTCCGGGGCAACGCCCGCCTCCGGCTGTTCGTGCGGTCACGGGTCGACGACGTGCGCACCGAGCTGGAGCACCAGGGCCTCATGCCGAGACCCCGCCCGGACCTCTTCGAAGGCTCCGAAGTCGACGCCGACGGTCGGGTGGTCGCCCCGCCCCAGCCCGAAGGCCCCGCCCCCCGGCGGCGCAGCCTCAACGGCACCCTCGCCGCCGTCCTGGTCGTCGTCTTCGTGATCGGCACCCGGTCGCTGTTCGGCAAGGGTCTGCCGCACGTGGCCACCCTGCCCGACACCTCGGCGGGGTGGGCCGGCATCTGGAGAGCCTGGTGGTCGGCCTGGCAGCCGGCCGGTCTGGGGGTGGCGGCACCCTCCTCGCCCGCTCTGGCCCTCCTCGGCCTGCTGGGGACGGTGCTGTTCGGGGCGGTGGGCACCCTGGAGCACGTCGCCGTCCTCGGGCCGCTGGTCATCGGCCCGCTGGGTGCCTACCGGGCGGCGGGCACCTGGAGGTCGCGGCGCGGCCAGATCGTGGCCGCCGCCACCTACGCCATCATCCCCCTGCC
>DATGAX010000390.1:0-21469 GCA_035312965.1 Acidimicrobiales bacterium | reverse complement strand
CCGGAAGCCGGCTGTCATCGCCGCCTCGACGTTGCTGTCGCTCACGTCGAAGCCGGTGTAGTCGACGGTCATGCCCTGTGAGCGGACGAGTGCCCCGAGCCGGCCCTGTTTGGCTCCCAGGTCCAGTATCCGCTCGCCGTTGCGGGGAGCCGCGATCCGGATCGCTTTGGTGAGACGGATCAGCGCCGCCCGGTCGTCCTCTGACAGCTCGACGGCCCGGAATTCGTAGAACTCCTTGAGCCGCGGCTCGAATTGCTCCAAGTTGATGTGCGCGGGCATCAGCCGACCGAGCCTACAGGAACAGGTACCGGCGCCCCCCGCCGCGGCTACGGAAGCAGACCGTCCAGGAGACGGTCCAGGTACGGCGACCACAGGGCGGCCGAGTCCACCGGTTCCACCGCGCACC
Organism: Acidimicrobiales bacterium; assembly: GCA_035312965.1. Classification (GTDB taxonomy): domain Bacteria; phylum Actinomycetota; class Acidimicrobiia; order Acidimicrobiales; family Palsa-688; genus JAKCDU01. Next base: position 21,063 of record DATGAX010000390.1, on the reverse strand, counting down.
GGAGAGCCTCGGCCCGACCCGGCTGGTAGAGCTCGGTGATGGCGGCGGCCAGGCCGGCCACGTCGCCGGGGTCGGCCACCAGACCGTCCACGCCTTCCCGGATGGACTTGGCCAGCTCGCCGGTCCGGGTGGCGATCACCGGGACGCCGAACTGGAACCCGGTCCACACCGCCTGGCTGCCGGTGGCCTCCCGGTAGGGCAGCACCAGCGCGTCCACGTCGGCGAAGAGGTCAGGGACCTCCTCGGCGGCGATGTAGCGGGTGACCAGCTCGACCCGGTCGGCGATCCCGAGATCCTCGGCCCGGGCCTCCAGCGCCCCGGGCCCTCCCCACACCTCGCCCGCCACCCGCAGCCGCACGTCGGGCGGGCCGGCGGCCAGCGCCTCCATCAGGACGTCGAGGCCCTTGTAGGGCCGGACGATCCCGAAGAACAGCAGCCGGCGATGCACTCCGGGTTCGGGGCGGCGGGGCGCGAACGCGTCGGGGAAGAACGGGGGCAGCGACGCCGCCACCACCTTGGTACCGGCCACCGCCGGCGGCCCGATCAGCTCCGCCGCCAGCGCGGCCTGGGCGTCGGAGTGGGTGAGCACGCGGTCGGCCCGGTCGAGGAGGCTGCCGACCAGCAGCCGGTCCCCCCGGTGCCGTTCGTGGGGCAGCACGTTGTGGCAGATGACCGCCACTTTCGGACCGCCGCCGGCCCGGCCGAAGGTCGGATGGAGGGCGGCCATGACGGCGCGGTACGGGACGGCCTGGACCGGGATCACGTGGGCGAAGACGGCCGCGTCCACGGTCCTGGCGCGCCGGCCGGCGCCGATCCAGGTGTCGGGCCGGTTCCAGGCCATGGACCGCTCGACGGGCTCGAACACGGCCATCTCGGGCCGGTCCACGGTGAGCTGGCCCGGGTAGAGGCGTTCGGGGTAGGGGCGGCTCCACGACACCACCCGGACCTCGGCCCCCCGCTCCCTGAGGCGGTGGGCCAGTGTGGTGGTGTGCTGGGCGACGCCGCCCTTGAACGGGTGGGTGGGCCCGAAGACGGCTATACGGGGGGGATCACTTGCAGGCGTGATCCTCATCGTAAGTGCGGTCAGGTTCGCTCAGGTGCAGGCGTAGTCGGGGTCGGTGCTGTAGATCTGGCCATTGATCGTCCAGCCGTACTGCACCGCGACGATCGTGCCACCCGCGAATGGAAGGTGGTCGGGAACCTGCCCTTGGCACACCTTCACCGCGCTGAAGTCGTCGCCGGGCGAGTTGACCGTATCCGCCCCCGCCTCCCAGATGGCGATGTGCGGGAAGCCCACCTGGTTCCCGGTGATCTCACCCCACTGCAACGACGTGGAGTAGATGCCCGGAGTCACGCCGCTGGCCCGGAGGCCGCCGACCGCGCCGGCGATGACGTTGTCGTTCACGGGGTAGGCGGCCGCGCTGGTGTCCCAGTTGCGTAGTTCGACGTCCAGCCACCAGAGCGTCGGGCTGATGCCGAGACTCCTGGAGTCGTTGACCCAGTGGGAGGCCCAGTAGTAGCCGTAGTTGTACGCCTCGCAGGTGACCGACCCGCGGCAGGCGCCGGCCGGACCGTTCATGGCTTCGGGCGGTACGGGGCTCGGCAACGGATCCATGAAGATGTACGCCGACATGTTGCGTCCCGACCAGGAAGCCTCCGTCTGATAGCAGGAGTTGAAGGCGCCGTTGGTCGTTCCGGCAATCTCGACTACGGCAAAAGTGCGCGACGGTGGGAGATTCCCGAACGGCGGGCAGTTGTACTTGGAGACGTCATAGCCGGTCGACCCCGGGGGGAACGGGAAACCGGAGTTGGTGGACATGAACGCCACGATCCGCGGCGACCCGCCGGTCCCCGCCGTGCCGAGGAAGGGGGCGTCCCCGAAGGGGAACACCCCGCCGTCCGAGGCGGCCAGCCAGTAGCCCCGGCCGGAGGCGGTGGCGCTCATGGCGACCACAGGAGCGTCGAGCCGGACGCCTCCGGTGGAACCGTGGAATCCGGCGTCCCCGAAGGTGAAGATGCCGCCGTCGGAGCCGACCAGCCAGTAGCCGTTGCCATCGGTCGTCGAAGCCATGCCTACCACCGGGCGGTCGAGCCGGACGCCGCCGGTCGATCCGTGGAAGGCGGCGTCGCCGAACGCGAACACGCCGCCGTCGGACGCCACCAACCAGTAACCGTGGCCGCTGGGCGTGACGGCCATCCCGATCACCGGCTTCTGCAACGGAATGCCCCCCGTCGACCCGTAGAAGGGGGCGTTGAACGCGAACACTCCGCCGTCTGACGCGACCATCCAGTAGCCGCCCGTCTGCGCGTCGGCGGCCATGGCCACGATCGGCTTGGCGAGCGCGATGCCACCGGTGGAACCGTGGAAGTGGGCGTCGCCGTAGGCGAAGATGCCGCCGTCCGAGGCGACCAGCCAGTAGCCCCGCCCGTCCGCCGTCGGGGCGCCGCCGACCACCGGCCGGTTGAGAGCGACGCCGCGCAGGTCGCCGTAATTGGAGGTGTTCACCTGGAAGACCTGGCCCGTGTTGGCGATCAGCCAGTAGCCCGGGGAACCCCCGGCCGAAGTGGATGCGGCGGCCGGCGTCGCCGGTCGCCCAAGGGGCCCGACCCATCCGGCCAGGCCGGCCCATGCGACGAGGGCGGTAGCGGCCAGAGCCGCGAACGTCTTTCCGAGCGCGCTGCGGTAACGCATCGATGTCCTTCCCGCTCCGGTCCGCCCCGGAAACTTCCGCCGCCGACGTTAGCCCGCCGGCGGTGCCGGTTTCTCTACTTGGGGCCGCAGATGTTGGAAAAGCGGCTCTTTCGGTTCCTCCACGGGCGGTGGGCCCCGGCGGGCCCGGGCGGCGTCCTGATGGCGGCTCGCCTGCAGCGACAGGTAGGCCAGGCCCCCGAGCGGGATGGGTGCCCAGAAGTTGAAGAGCCGGTAGACGATCACCCCGAGGGTGGCGATGCCCCGGGGGGTCCCGAACCCGACGAGGAGGGTGGTCAGGGCCGCCTCCACCACGCCGAGGCCTCCCGGGGTGAGCGGGATGGCGGCCAGGACGTTGGCCAGCCCGTAGGCGACGAGGAGCCCATCGGGGTTGACCAGATGGCCGAAGGCCAGGACGAACACGAACAGCGACCCGGCGTCGAGCAGCCAATTGACGGCGGCCCAGACCAGCGCTCCGATCAACGCCTCGCGTCGGGCGACGAGGCCGCTCAGGTGCCCAGCCAGCTGGGCATAGGAGCGGCGCAGGGCCGCACCGTCGACGAAGGGGACGTACGACGCCGCCTTCTCGAGCAGGCGACCGATGCGTTCCTCACCCCGGGTGAGGGCGTACACCAGGACGGCGGCGGCGATGAGGAGGACGCCGCCGACGACGGCGGCCAGCAGGTACTCCGGTGAGAATCCCCACACCGGGATGGACACGATCAGGGACAGCCAGAGGATGACGTTGAGCACGATGGCCGAGCCGATGCCCTGCACGCCGAGGACGAAGCCGGAGTCGCTCGCCGACGCCCCGTTCTGCGTGAGCAGCCGGTAGGCCAGGGCGGTGCCGGCGGCCGACCCGCCCGGGGCGCAGTGGCTGACCGAGAGGGTGGTCATCTGGATCCGGAAGATGGTGAAGAACTTGACCGGGCTGGACGGCGGCAGCACCGACTGGGTGAGCCGGCTGTAGGCGAACAGGGCGCCCGCTTCCAGGCCCACACCGGCGAGGAGCAGCAACGGGTTGACCTGGTCGATCAGGCTGATGACCTTGCGGGGCCCGGCCAGCTGGGGGACCACCAGGTACTCGACCAGCAGGGCCAGGATCAGGAGACGTCCGACATACCAGACGGGCCGCGGCAGCCCGAAGAAGCGGCGCCGCTTGGGCGGAGGTTCCGTCCCCGCCGGGACGGCCTCCGGGGCCTCTTCGTCCGCGGGCGGAAGGATCACGACCTCCAACGTCTCATACCCGGGGCGCTATCCGGTGGAGAACATGCGGTACCAGATCGGTGAGTACCGGATGATGCAGCGCGCCGCCTGGAACCCGTCCCGCCAACCGATCTTCTTGCCCTCGGCGTAGGTGCGCCCCTGGTAGCTGATCCCCACTTCATAGATGCGGTACCCGCCCCTCGCCACCTTGGCCGTTATCTCGGGTTCGATGCCGAACCGGTCCTCCCTCAGATCGAGGCTCTGTATCACCTCGCGCCGGAAGGCCTTGTAACAGGTCTCCATGTCGGTGAGGTTGAGGTTGGTGAACATGTTGGACGCCGCCGTCAGCAGCCGGTTGCCGACCGAGTGCCAGTAGTAGAGGACCCGGTGGGGGCGGTCGCTCATGAAACGCGACCCGAACACGACGTCCGCCTTGCCGGCGACGAGGTACTCGAGCATGGTGCCGTACTCCCCCGGGTCGTACTCGAGGTCGGCGTCCTGCACGATCACGAAGTCGGCAGTGGCCTCGGCGAACCCCCGGCGCAGGGCCGCTCCCTTGCCCTGGTTGCGCGGCTGCACGATGAGCCGCACCTTGGGGTCGCTCACTTCCCGGATCTGGGTCAACGTCTGGTCGGTCGAACCGTCGTCGACCACGACGACCTCGGCCACCCACGGCGATGCGAGCACCCGGCCGAGGAGATCCTTGATCGTCTGCTCCTCGTTGTAACAGGGCACCACCACGGACAAGCAGGGAAAAGGGGTGTGGCTCATCAAGTCCTCCACCTCCGATAGTAGGGGTCAGCGGGGCCAGGCCACACGGATACGGTCGTACAGAAACACGCCTACGCCGGGGAAGGGGTAGCCCTTGACCGGACGGTAGTAATGGCTCAGATTGGTGCGCAGGGCCTGCATGGACTGGTACTCCTCGCGGAGAGCCGGCGGTCCGTTCGGGCTGCCGCTGTGGCTGGAGAAGAGCCACATCCGCTTGCATATCGCCGTCGTCTCGCGCACGTAGACGTCGGCCTGGAAGGCGTTGATCTCGCCGATCGGCATGTCGTTGAAGCCGAGCACGACGACCGGAGTCCCGTTGCGGGCAAGGGGCAGCTCCTGCGGCGGGACGTACGGGTTGCGCCCGTCGATCCTGGTGATGCGGGCCGAGTAGTAGTCCCACAGCGTGCGGCCCTGATTGCTCGTGAGGGTGATGCAGTCGCCCCGCTGCGCCGACGCCAGCACGGTCCGGGTGGCGTCGCGGTAGTCGTCCAGGGGCCAGTGGTAGGACTGCACCAGCAGCCCGGCCCGGAAGATGGTCAGGTACACCACGATGAACAGGCCGAGCATCCGCGGGTCCAGCCGCACCGCCACCAGAGCCACCACGGCGGCCGTGGCGGGCAGGCTGAGGATCAGATAGCGGTCGAGGAAGTCGGGTCGGCCGGATTCGGAGACGATCCAGGAGAGGACGGGGGGCACTGTCAACCAGGCCAGGCACAGACCGAGGCCGAGGTTGCCGGCGGTGCAGCCCCGCTCCACGAGGTCGGCGCCGAGCATGGCCACCCCGAGGAGCACCACGGCGAAGGTGATGCCGAGCAGGGCGTGGTTGGCGGCCCGCACCGGCTGGCTGGTACCCGCCGCCGACGCCAGGAAGGTGGCGATCTCGGTGGCCGATCCGTAGTTGGGGGGCCCCAACGGGGTGATCTGGTACACCGAGCTGTGGGTGGCCTCCCCGAGGACGGGCAGACCGGCCAGCGCGCCCAGGGCGGTGACCGCGAGGAGCGAGATGCGGGCCCGGGCGGAACGGGTCCACAGGAGCAGGACGATCTCCTGCGGGGGCAGCAGGAGCAGCAGCTCGGGATGGGTGTAGCAGCCCAGCGCGGTGACCACCGCCCACACGGCGAAGCGCCACAGCCGCCCCTCCTCCATGGCCACGACGGCGGCCAGCGTGGAGGCCACGGCGAAGAAGACGACCAAGCTGTAGTCCCGGGCGTTCTGCTGCCAGAACACCAGCGACTCGCTGACCACGAAGAGCAGGCTGGCGTACACGGCGGCCAGGCGCCCCCCCAGACGGGCGACGAGGAGATACAGGAGAGGGACGGTGAGGGCGCCCGCCACCACTGACGGGGCCCGCAGCACGAAGGAGCTGTCCCCGAACCACACGATCATGGTGTGGATGAGCAGGTAGTAGCCGAGCAGGTGGTAACCGAAGGGGCGGGCGATGGCCACGATTCCCTTGACGTTCTGGGCCGCGGTCAGCCACGTATAGCCCTCGTCGAGCCACAGGCTGCGCTTGGTCAGATCGAAGAAGCCGAGACCCAGGCTGGTCCCGGTCAGGATGGCCACGACCGGCCAGGAGATCCAGGCCGGCAGGTCCCTCTTGCGCAACGGCACCGGGCGGGCGTGGCGCAGAGGAGCCGCCATCAGAGGGACAGGAGCCGCTCCGCCAGCGCCCGGAAGGCCCGGCCCCGGTGGGACAACGCGTTCTTCTCCACCGCGCCCATCTCGGCGAACGAGCGCGTCTCGCCCTCGGGGACGAAGAGGGGGTCGTACCCGAAGCCGTTGTCGCCCCGGCCGGCGTCGGCGATCCGGCCCTCCATCCGGCCCTCGGCGACCACTTCCCGGCCGTCCGGCCAGAGGGCCACGGCCACGGTGCGGAAGCGGGCCGACCGCTCCCCCACCCCCTGCAGCTCCTCCAGGAGCTTGGCCACGTTGTCGGCATAAGTGGCCCCCTCGCCGGCGAAGCGCGACGAGTGCACGCCGGGCCGGCCGCCGAGCGCGTCCACCTCCAGCCCCGTGTCGTCGGCCAGCGCCGGCATCCCGGTGGCGTCCACCAGGGCGCGGGCCTTGAGCCGGGCGTTCTCCTCGAGCGTCTCGCCGGTCTCCTCCACTTCGGGCACTGACGCCGGCCGCGGCACGAGCTCCACTCCCTCTCCGAGGATGGCTCCGATCTCCACCGCCTTGTCGGGGTTGGCCGTGGCCAGGACGAAGCGGGTCAAGGGCGCTTGGATGGGGGCTCGGCCAGCACCGCAGCCTGGGCCTCGAGCAGGGCGGCGATGCCGTGCTCGGCCAGGGACAACAGCTCGTCCAGCTCCGATCGGCTGAAGGGGAGGCCTTCGGCCGTGCCCTGGACCTCGACGAAACGGCCGGAGGATGTCATGACCACGTTCATGTCGACCTCGGCCCGGCTGTCCTCGCTGTAGGCCAGATCGAGCATGGGCCGGGCTTCGACCACGCCGACGGATACGGCGGCGCACGCCTCGGTCAGCGGGTGGGCCCGCAGCCGGCCCGCCTGGATGAGCCGGGAGCAGGCGTCGTGGAGCGCCACGTAAGCCCCGCAGATACTGGCAGTACGCGTGCCACCGTCGGCCTGGAGCACATCGCAGTCGACGGTGATCTGCACCTCCCCCATGGCCTCGAGGTCGGTCACCGCCCGGAGGGAGCGCCCGATGAGGCGCTGTATCTCCTGCGTCCGCCCCGACTGGCGACCCCGGGCCGCCTCCCGGTCGATGCGCTCCGCCGACGCCCCCGGCAGCATCGAGTACTCGGCTGTGACCCAGCCCCGCCCGGTGTTGCGCATCCACCGGGGTACATCCTCGGCGACCGAGGCAGTACACAGCACGACGGTGCGGCCCATCCGGATCAGGACCGATCCGGCCGCCATCACCGTGTAGTCGCGCACGAACTCCACCGGGCGCAGGTCGTCGGGCTGACGCCCGTCCAGACGCAGGCTCACGGCTCGAACCGCTTGCCGACCTCGGCCATCTCCACCGGGCGGCCGAAGGCCGCGCTGGCCTCGGCGAAGGAGGCCTGGCGGTCGACACGGGCCAGCAGGTGGGTCAGCACCAGCCGCCCGACACCGGCGTCCCGGGCCGCCCGGCCGGCCTGGCGGGCACTCATGTGGGGCAATGAACCCTCCCTCTCGGCTAAGAACGTGGCCTCGCACAGGGCCAGGTCGAGACCGGGACCGAGCGCCCCGAAGCCCCATCCCGGCCCGGAGTCGGCAGAGTAGCCGAGGCTGCGACCGGCCCCCTCGACCCGGACGGCGAGCGTGTCGACCGAGTGGTCGGTCCGGGAAAAAGTGAACGTCATCGGCCCGATCGCCACCTCGGACTCCGGTCCGATCGGGTGCCAGCCGAAGGCCTGCTTGGCCGGCCCGACCCGCATCATGGATGTGAGGTCCTTCTCGCAGTACAGCGGGATCACCGGCCGCTCGACGATGTAGTGGCAGGCGACTGCCATATGTTCGAGATCGGACCAGTGGTCCACGTGCTCGTGGCTGACCACGACGGCATCCACGTCCTCGAGCTGGATGTGCCGCTGCAGGTTGGCCATGGTGCCGGGCCCGGCGTCCAGCCAGACCCGCGTGCCGCCGCACCGCAGCAGGTACCCACTGCCCGCCCCGCCCGGGCCGGGGTAGCTGCCGTCGCAACCCAGGACGGTGAGGCTCAGGGGTTCCATGGCTCCACGACGTCGATCTCGGGGCCCAGCAGGCGCCGGCCCAGGTCGCGGAACGTGGACACGTCGCCCGAGGAGATCCACTGGTGGGTTCCGGGCTGGTTCCCGGCCCGGGCCAGGCCCAGCTCGGACAGAAGGGTCCGCAGCTCGAAAGCCGTCTCGTCAGCCGAGCTGACCAGCACCACGTCGCGACCCACCACGTCGCTGATGGTCCGGGCCAGGAACGGGTAGTGGGTGCAGCCCAGCAGGAGGGTGTCCACCTTGGCCTCGCAGATCGGAGCCAGGAGGCGCTCGGCCAGGACGTACACCTGGTCGGAGCTGGTCTCGCCCCGCTCCACGAACTCGACGAAGCCGGGGCAGGCGGCGCACGTCAGGTCGTAGCGGGCTCCCGGGGCGGCGGCCGCGAAGGCCCGCTGGTAGGAGCCCGACGAAACCGTTCCGACGGTGCCGATCACCCCGACCCGGCCCGACGTGGTCGCCCGCAGGGCGGCCCGCACCCCTGGTTCGATGACGCTGATCACGGGCACGCCGGGCGGTTCGGAGACGCCGGCCGAGGCCGCCGTGTTGCAGGCGACGACGATCAGCTTGACCCCGTGCTCTTCGACCAGTTTGTCGGAGATCTGGGCCGCGAAGCGGTGGACCTCGGCCAGCGGGCGCGGCCCGTACGGGTAGCGGCCGGTGTCCCCCACATAGACGATGTGCTCCGCCGGCAGGAGGTCGATCACGGCCCGGGCGACCGTCAACCCGCCGAAGCCGCTGTCGAACAGGCCTATCGGCCGGCCATCCATCGGGGAGAGGTTAGAAGTAAATCACCCGCTTGGCCCGCTCAGTCACCGAATCGATGTCGTCGGTCCAGACGCCGGCCGACAGGTACTTCCAGCCGCCGTCGGCGACGACGAACACGATCACGCCCTCGTCGATCTCCGCCGCGCACTTGGCCGCCGCGGCCATGGCGGCACCCGAAGAGATCCCGGTGAAGATGCCGGCGTCGGCCAATCGCCGGGTCCACTCGATGCTCTCACGGGGCCCCACCACCTTGCTGCGGTCGAGCAGCTCGTAGCCGTCGTTGTCCAGGAACACGGGAGGGATGAAGCCCTCCTCCAGGCTCTTGAGCCCGTCGACCATCTCCCCGGCCGGGGGCTGGACCGCCCACACCTGGACCGCCGGGTTGCGCTCCTTGAGGAAGCGGGCCACCCCCATCAGCGTCCCGGACGTGCCCAGGCCGGCGACGAAGTGGGTGATCTCGGGGCAGTCCCGCCAGATCTCCGGTCCGGTGCCCTCGTAGTGGGCTTTGGGGTTGGCCGGATTGGCGTACTGGTAGGGGAACCACCAGTCCGGATGCTCGGCGGCCAGCGCCTGGGCCCGCCGCATGGCGCCGTTGGACCCCTCGGAGCCGGGCGAGTCGATGATCTCGGCCCCCCACGACTCGAGCAGCTGCCGCCGCTCCACCGAGACGTTCTCGGGCAGGACGATCTTGAGGGGATAGCCCTTGACCCGGGCGATCAGGGCCAGGGCGATGCCCGTGTTGCCCGACGACGACTCGATGATCTGCTGCCCCGGCCGCAGGCTGCCGTCCTTCTCCGCCTCCTCCACCATGGCCTTAGCCGCCCGGTCCTTGACCGAGCCGCCCGGGTTCTGCCCCTCCAGCTTGGCCAGGATGGTGACCCGCGGGTTGGGGCTGAGCGGGCTCACGTCGACCAGCGGGGTGTCGCCGATCAGATCGAGCACGCTCTCGTACCGCGCCACCTGCGTTAGCCCCCCGCCACGGCCGGCATCAGGGTCAGGGTGTCGCTGTCGCCCACCTTGGCGTCCAACTTGCCGAGGTACCGGATGTCGTCGTCGTTGAGGAACACGTTGAGGTGGCGGTGCAGCTCGCCCTGCTCCGTCAGCAGCGACGGGCGCAGCGCCGGGTGCTGGCGGATGAGGTCGTCGAACACCTCGCCCACAGTGGCGCCTTCGGCCTCCACGGTGGCTTGACCTCCCGCGGCGGAGCGGAGAACGGTGGGCAGACGGATCGCAGTAGTCACGTAAAGACGACCTCCTGGCTCATCATTCTAGAACTACTTCCTCCTCTTGGGTCTTCCCGTCCCGTATCCGCCAGCTCCGCACCGCCGGGTGGACGTCGCGCAGTGACACCAGCACGTAGTGCCAGTCCGGGTCGGGCGCCTGCGCGATGTCGGTCGGCGACGGCTTGGCGTCCGTGTGGGTGTGGGAGTGGTAGACGCCCAGAAGCTGCCCCCCGGCCGCCTCCGCCTCCCGGTCGACCCGCAGCATGGCCCTCGGGTCCACTTCGTAGACGCGCGCCGACGCGGCCAGGTTGTCGGTCGGGTGCATCGACCGGACCACACCGGTTCCGCCCTCTCCCACTGTCCCGGCCAGGAGACCGCACACCTCCAGCGGGTATCCCTCGAGGGCGTGGGCGACCATCTCGTCGAGGAACTTTTTCCGTATCAGCAGCACAGCCGCGACGGTACCGTTACTCCCCCATGGCCAAAGCCACCTCGCGCCCCGCGCCCGACAGCCGCAACCGGGTCGTCGCGCAGAACCGGCGGGCCCGGCACGACTACGACATTCTCGACACCTACGAAGCGGGGCTGGTCCTCGTCGGCAGCGAGGTCAAGTCCCTCCGCGAAGGCCGGGCCCAGCTGCGCGACAGCTACGCCCGCGTCCAGGACGGCGAGATCTGGCTCTACGGCGTCCACGTCCCCCCCTACGTCTACGCCACCGGCTTCGGCGCCGTAGATCCCGACCGGCGCCGCAAGCTCCTGCTCCACCGGCGCCAGATCGAGGAGCTGGCCCGCCGCACCCAGGAACAGTCCCTCACCCTCATCCCGCTCTCCCTCTACTTCAAGGACGGGCGGGCCAAGGTCGACCTGGCCGTGGCCAAGGGCCGGCGCCTCTACGACAAGCGCCACGCCATCGCCGCCCGCGACGCCGACATGGAGGCGCGCCGAGCTACCGCAGCTCGTCGGCGTACCCTGGACCCATGAGGACTTCCATCCGGCTGGGCCGCCTCGCCGGCGTCAGCGTGGGCGTCCACTGGAGCCTGCTGGTGATGGTCGTCCTGGTCGCCACCGGGCTGGCGCAGAACCGTTTCCCTATCGACGCCCCGGGGCGCAGCAGCAGCGCCTACGCCGTCGCCGGCATCCTCACCGCCGTCGGCCTCCTCGTCGGGGTGCTGCTGCACGAGCTCGGCCACGCCGTCGTCGCCCGCCGCCGGGGGCTGGCGGTGGATGGGATCACCCTCAGCTGGATGGGCGGCGTCACCCGCATCGAAGGCGACACGGGCTCTCCGCTCAACGAGCTGCTGGTGGCCGGCATCGGCCCGCTGACGAGCGCCGCCGTCGGCGGTCTGATCTGGCTGGCCCGGACCGTCGCCCTCCACTCGGGCACCCACGGCCTGGTGTTGGCCGCGCTCGGCTGGCTGGCCTGGATCAACATCGTGCTGGCCGCGTTCAACCTTCTGCCCGCCTCGCCCCTCGACGGCGGCCGCGTCCTGCACGCCGTCGTATGGGCTCTCGGCCGGGACCGTTGGCGCGCCACCCGGGTGGCGGCCGGCACCGGCGTCGTCCTCGGGGGGGCCATCGTCGTCCTGGGGCTGCTGGCCACCGAGCGGACCCAGAACCTGTACAACGGGCTGTTGATCGGCTTCATCGGCTGGTGGCTGCTCGGGTCGGCCCGCATGGAGCTGGGCAGCGGGGCCGTGCACCAGGCGCTCGACGGCGTCCGCGTGGCCGACGTCATGCGCCCGGTCGGCGAGGCGCCGGGCTGGATCACCATCCGGGCGTTCGTGGACCAGTTCTCCGGGCCGCGCCCGGGTTGGGTGTGGCTGCTGCGCGACTGGAACGGCGCTTACGCCGGGGCGCTGATCGGCGACGCGGTGGCGTCCGTTCCGTATCCGCAGTGGGATCTGACCCGGCCCCTCGATGTGGCCGTGCCCCTCGCCATGACGGCCGGAGCCCAACCGGACGAGGATGCGTTGTCCGTCCTGACCCGCACCGCGGGGCGCCAGGTCGTCTTCGTCGTCTCCGGGGACCGCACGCTGGGCGCCGTCCTGCCCATGGACGTCGAAGCACTCGTTCGCATGCGGGGCCGGGTCGTCCCCGGGCAGCAGCCGGTCCACGGCCCCGTCGGCTGATCCCGCCGCCGCCTCTCCGCCTGAATCCCGATTCGGGTAGTTCGCCCCTTTGGTGGTAGCTTGCCCGCCGTCGAAGCCGGACTGGGGAGGGCCGAGGGATGGGGAATCGTCGCCGTCGCATGCTGATGGCGGTCGCGCTGGCGGCCGTCGTCGGGGCAGTCGTCGCCGCGCCGCGGAGCGAGGCCAAGCCCGCGTCGGCGGCATCGGTGTCCCTGGTGGTGTCGCCCTCGGGGACCGGTGACGACTGCTCGAACGAGGTGCCGTGCTCCCTCTGGACGGGCCAGGCCGAGGCCCGCCGCCTGGCCGGGCGGGTGCCGGTACGCGTCCTGCTGTCGGACGGCACGTATTCCCTGCCCCAGCCGTTGAAGCTGACCGCCGCCGACTCGGGGTCGCCGCTCGACCCCGTGAGCTACCAGGCCGCGCCGGGCGCCCATCCGGTGCTGTCGGGCGGGATACCGGTCGCAGGTTGGACCCCGGTTGCCGGCTCGGGCGACCTGTGGTCGGCACCGGTGCCGGCCGGCACCGCCAGCCGCCTCTTGTTCGTGGACGGACAGCGGCTGCCGCGGGTGAGCGCGTCGCCGCCGGGCGCCTGGGTGCAGACGTCGACCGGGTACTTCACCACGGACTCGGCCGCGGCGTCCTGGCGCAACCCGGCCGACGTGGAGCTGGTCTTCTCGGAGGGCAACGGCTTCTGGACGGTGCCCCGTTGCGACGTGGCGTCGATCACCGCCGTTACCGGCGGCGCCGACGTGACCGTCCGCCAGCCGTGCTGGTCCAACCTCCACATCCCCGACCAGCCGGCCGACGTCACCGACCCGCCGCACGCCAACGGGGACAACGCCATGGGTGGCTTCGAAGGCCTCAGCTCGGCCAATCCCCCCTCGAGCATCGAGAACGCCTTCGAGCTCATGTCCACCGCCGGCCAGTGGTACCTCGACCAGCCGGCGCACACCGTCTACTACATGGCCCACCCGGGCGAGCCGGTCGGAAGCGAGTCCTTCGTGATGCCGGTGGCCGAGTCACTCGTGTCGGTGGCCGGCACGCCGGCCGACCCGGTGCACGACATCACCCTCTCGGGCCTGACCTTCGCCTACACCACCTGGGGCCAGCCGAGCAGCGACGAGGGCTTCGCCGAGATGCAGGCCAACTTCACCCTGACCGGACCCAACGCCTCGGGATCGCTGGCCGGCTCGACCGCCCCGCCCGAGGGCACCTGCCAGTACACCGTCCCCGCCGGCACCTGCCCGTTCGCGGCGTGGACCCAGGAGCCGGCGGCGGTGACGTTGACCGGCGCCCACTCGGTGCGCATCGCCGACGACGTCTTCACCCACCTGGGCGCGGCGGGGCTAGACATCGTCCACGGCAGCCAGGGCGATCTCGTCCAGGGCAACGTCGTCACCGACACATCCGGCTCGGGCATCCAGCTCGGCAGCGCCGACGACGCCCAGCCGATCGGGGGCGACCCGCGGGAGATCGTCCGGGGCAACACCATCGCCGACAACTGGATCCACGACATCGCGGCGGAATACCAGGGCGGCGTCGGGATCTGGGTGGGCTACACGCAGGGGACGACGATCAGCCACAACCAGATCGACGACACCCCGTACACCGCCATCAGCTTCGGGTGGGGCGGCTGGCACACCGACACCCTGCACCCGGACAACCCCTCCATCAGCGGCGGCAACGCCATCACCGACAACCTGATCTACAACTACCTCGAGACCATCCCCGACGGCGGGGCCATCTACACGAACGGCACCCAGGGTCCCGCCGACCCGGCCGGCCCGGCCGCCGACCCGTTCCTGACCACGTCGACGTCACCGGAGCAGATGGCCCGCGGCCTGACCATAACCGGCAACGTGGCCCTCCTGGCCACCTGGTCGGAGTTCGCCTACTACAACGACGAGGGCGGCGACTACATCACCTGGGCCGACGACGTCGAGTACCAGGCCCACGCCTTCGCCACCGGCGGATGCGACACGGTCGGCCACATCGTGTTCCGGGACGACTACTTCGCGCAGCCGGTCGGCGGCTACATCTGCCCGCCGCCGCCGGTCGACATCACCATCACCAACCACCACATCCTCCCGGACCACCCCGGACCGGGGGACATCCCCGACGCGCTGCTGGGAGCAGCCGGCCTCAAGCCCGCCTACCGGTCGCTCGTCACCTCCGGCCCGCCCGTCGTCACCGGCATCGGCCCGCAGGCGGGGCCGACACCGTCCTACCCCCGGGTGCTCGTGAGCGGGAGCGGCTTCACCGCCTCCACGGAGGTGTACTTCGGGCCGCCCTCGGCCGCCACCCGCTCCCCGGACGTCACCGTTCTCTCGGCCAACTACCTGGAGGCCGCCCCGCCGCCCGGCGCGGCGGGCCAGGTCGACGTCATCCTGCGCACCCCGGCGGGGACCAGCGCCACGTCGTCGGGCGATCAGTACCTCGCCGTCCCATAGGTTCCATGGCCCCGCAAAGGGCCGAAAGGCTCTCCTGCTTGGGGCTGGCCCGCTACCGCCGGCCGGAACGCACCGAAATCCAGACCGCCGGCCCTGCCGACCGGATGGCTGGCGGGGACCGGTAGGATGGTGGGGCGTTGAACCTTGACAAGGGGGTGACTGGCTTCGACTTCGGTCGTCGATTCGGGAGAAGCGAGCCGTGGTCTCAGGAACCACGTTAAAGAGCCTGAACCAATAAACAAACGCCGAGCCTCAGCTCGCACTGGCTGCTTAACCAGTAGCCCGTCCGTCCGGCCCCAGCCCTGCGGGTCGGGTACGGGCGTCATCCAGTAGGGCTCACCCGGTGGTCACGTCGACGGGCCGCCGGGGACATCTAGTCGACTGAGGCCCTCCGCCGGTGCCGGTGGCGAGCGGAGGGCCCGAGAAACTGTCACCGGCTGCGCTCGGAGAAGGCCCGATGAAGCATCGAAGGACGCGGGTTCGATTCCCGCCACCTCCACTTAGGGATGATCTCGATAAGAAACGTCGAGGGATCCCGAAACCCCTTTCGATCGGTGACGAGGACCTGATTGGGGCTTCCGCCACTGCTGGTTCAACACTCCCGCCGGCCTTCGGGCCGGCGGTTCCGCGTCCTGGCAGCTTCCAGGTAGTCAAACCTTCGATGCGCCGTCGTAGACATCGATGAGCAACGGCCGGCCACCGACCATCACGCCTCGGGTGGCGGTGGAGTAGGGGTACGAAGTGCCGGCCGTTCCGGTGTCACGGGTCCCGAGGTAGGTGGCCCAGGAGCTGACGTCGCCCGGGGACGCCCCGACCAGGATGTCCGACACCCGCCCATCGGGCTCGAGCACCCGTACGCCGGCCGCCCCGGTGAACGCCCCGCAGCCGGCCACCCAGGAGCCGGCGGCCGGGAAGGGGCTGTCACAGAGGTTTCCGTGGCTGTCGACGAACATCCCGGGCAGCACGGTAAGGCCCGAGCCGTCGGCGGACAGGAGGCTGGAAAGGGCGCCGGTGACGGCCAGGCCGGCGTGGGGCCCGACGCTCTCGGCGTCGTCGGCGTGGCCGTAGCCGAAGCGGTCGTGGCCGGACATCCTGGTGTCCTCGTAAGCCGACCAGGGCGTCTCCAGTGTCTCCGCCTGGGTGCCCACGAAGTTCCCGGGCGGGAACAGGTAGCCGATCATGTCCTCGCCCAGCCCGGCGAGGAACCGATAGGGCCGGGTCATGGCCGCGGTGATGTCGGCGCTCATGGGCAGCGGGGTACCACAGTTGAAGTCGCTCGTCACCGGGTTGTAGCAGTCGGTCGGGAAAGGCATCTGTGCCGGATCGACCGGGCCGCCGACCTCGGTGAAGGGGAAGACCTCGCCCGGCGAGTACGCGATCTGTGCCGGTCCGACCGTTAGTACGCCGACCTCACTGGACAGGTAGAGCGGTGGGGCCGTCCGCGGGGGCGCGGGCTGGTCGGCCGGCCCGACGCCGACCGATCCGGCGAAGGAGGCGCCGACGGTGCAGGAGGGGTCGCCGAAGGCCGGGCGATCCGGGAACAGGCCGGCGGCGAAGGCGGCGGCGAAGTAGTTGTTCTCGAGCTGGACGCACATCGAGCGGGTCTGCCCCTCGACGGTCGTCGGCTTAACGGCCGGCACGCCTGGCGAGGACAGGGCGGTCACGGCGGTGGCGGCCACGCTCTTTCCGAAGGCGTCGACGAAGGCCAGGGCGTCGGTAACGGGGGTGGCGCCGGCGGGCTCGGGGTAGACGCTGGAGCAGCCGTCGACCGGGTGGCCGGGCACACCGTGGAACCGGCCGGGCACCTGCTGCACCTGTGTCCCCGTCGGGTACAGGGCGGGCGTCTCGACGCTGCCGACGAGCCCGGCCATCTCCATGCCGACGCTGCCCGGGTACTGCGACTCCAACCAGGCCGACAGCCGGCCGGTCCAGTCCCCGCTCAGCATCGAGGTGTAAGCGGGGTTGCCGGAGAAGGCGAGCGTCTCGTCGTGGGTGCCCACGTCGACCATGGTGAAGATCACGTGCGGCCGGCGTGAGGCCGACACGGCCTGCATGACCGGCATCAGCGAGGTGTCGACGAAGGGATAGGAGGACCAGCACGACTGGGTGTTGACCGGCAGCCGGGCCACGGTCAATCGCAGCGACGCGGGCTGGACGTGGCGGTCGGCCGCGACGATCGCCCGCGCCACGTTCTGGATGAGGTAGTGCATGTAGTACTCGTCGACGCCGGACGAGACACCGGCCGGCAGGTTGCTCCCCGCCTGGGCGATCGGCCCGGGGTAGGAGGAGAGGTCGGGCCCCCACAGCCCTATGGGATCCGGCGCCGACTCGTCGTGGGTGGAAGATATGAATATCTGCGAGGGCGGTAGATCGGGGACGGCGGCGGCCACCGCCTGGCGTATCTGGTCCATCGTGGTGTCGAACAGCCCGATGGAGTCGACCGTCACCATGGCGTCCCGGTGGCCGCCCGCCTCGAACACCACGGCGTGGGCACCGATTGGGTCGGCGGTGAGGGCCGAGTCCTTCATCGTCGTGGTCGGCGAGTTGGTGGAGGGATCGGCGGACGTGACCGGCCAGTGATTGACTCCCGACCCGCCGGCGATGTACGGCGCCTGGTAGCGGCCGGCGTGAGCCGCGTCACAGTAGGGGTCGCCGGGCAAGTAGCGGCCGGCGCCGCTGACGTCGACATAGGGCTCCTCGAAGGCGAACGGGCGGGGGCCGTTCCAGATCTGTTGGATCTGGGACTCCGACGCGCCGCAGAAGGGCACGAACAGCGAGGCGTCGATGGACTGGCCGAGCGGGTTGTCGAGGGCGGGAGGGGTGATGTCGGCGTCCGCCGCGCCCACCTGGAAGGGCGGCGGGGCCGGGGGTGCGGCCGCCCGCACTGCGCCGACCGGCAGGAGGGCGGCGCCCAGACCGGCCGCCGCGGCCACGATGGTCAGGCGGCGAACGACACTCACCCGGCGCACGACGTTCAGCCGGCGCATGACGGCTTGACGGCAGCGGTGAAGTCGAGGTCGTTGCTGTTCGACAGGTCGTGGTGCTGCCGCGGCCACGGACCGCTCGACTGGCAGCTCGGGGTCGGCGTGGACCAGACGAAGAGGTCGCCTTCCCGGGTCCCGGCGGCCAGCACCTGGTCGGGCGTGCCGCCCAGGGGGCCGAACACCGGGCTGTTGACGATCCAGTCACCGGTGAACTTGGGGAACCCGGCGGCCTCCCGCCCGTCGCTGCCGACGGCCCGGATGTCTGACGTCGCACTGCCTTCCACCACGTAGCTGCCCTGGCCGGGGCCGTTCAGATCGGCCACGATCGGCTGGGCGATGAACTGCAGGTCGTTCATGTACTGCGGGAACGCCGGTTGCATGGTGGCGGTGGTGGTGTTCCAGGCGTCCAGCTGGTTGTCGTTGGCGTACTGCTCGGCCGGAAGAGCGGCGTCGAGGGCTTTGCCCAAGGAGGCGGCGGGGGCGACGAAGCTGACACCCGGCGCGGCTGGGCCAAGCGGGGCGAAGACCGGCATGCCCACCGCTGGGATGGACGGCAGGTCGCGGGAGTTGGCGAGCGGCCCGGCCGCGGCCATGGAAAGGGACACCGGTTGGCCGTCCGGGCCGTTTCCGAAGTAGGACTGGCCGTTCGGCTTGTAGATGTAGCCGGGTCCGACCGAGGTGATGTCGCCCACCTCCAGTTGCCCGTTGCCGGCCAGGTCGGCCAGCGCCGGACTGGCCGTCGTGCCGTCGGCCACGTCGGGAAGGAGTCCGGCGTCGAGGTCCACGAGCGGCACCGGCCAACCGGGCAGGATGGCGCAGGCGTCGGGCTGAGCCGACCCGCCGGAGCAGTTCGCCGAACCTCTGGTCCCTCCCGCCCGCAGGGCGTACACCCGACTGTTCGCCGGATTGAGCAACGACGCCCCGGCGGCGCCCAGGCCCCAGTTGACTGCGTTCTTCACGCTGATGGCGCACGGGGGGAGGCCGGATTTCTCCTGCAGGCCGGCGCCGGGGACGGTCGCCGGGTTGCAGCCGTACTCCTCGTCTGTGCCCACGACCAGATCGGGCGGTCCGGACTTCCCGGCCAGGTTCCCGATCGCCGGTGTGTCGAGGATCATCGATCCCATCTGCACGTCGACCGACGGCTTGAAGACCACATGGTTGGTCACCACGTCCACGCTCTGAACCTGGGCCGGATCGACCACGAGCACTGGATAGCCGCGCAGCATCCGGCCGGCGGAGTCCCACGCATATATATGGCGGTCCAGCGACGAGACCACCACGTCGGTCCCGCCCGATCCGGTGAGGTCGGCGAGGGACGGGGCGCCGACGATGCCCGGCAGGAGCCGGTTGTTGGGATCGCGGGGGTCCACGGCCGGATCGGTCCCCGAAGCGGTGCCAGCGTACGGCGCCGGGTCCTGTGAGAACGCCCGGTTGGTGTGCACCGGGAACCCCGGCAGGAGCTGCCCGCCGGCCGTCCATGCGTACACGTACCCGCACCAGTCGCTGGCGACCACGTCGGGGGCGCCCCCCGCCACCAGGCGGCCCACGGCCACCCCGCCCACGATCGTGCAGTGGGGCACCGCTGTCACCTTCCCGCGGCGGTAGGCCGGCTCGGAAGCGCTGATTGCGGCTTGGCCTGGCAGCAGCTCCGTCTGCACCGGCCAACCGGGCAGATCCCGCAGCCCCACACCACCGTGGGGCACGTAGGCGTGGACCGTCCCGTCGGCCGTGGCCACGATCAGGGCGTCCGACCCGCCCGGGCCGATCGGCGCCAAGGTGGGCGCGGCGTCCACCGAACCGCCGAACGAGGTCGCCGGCTGAGTCACCGGGTCCGTGCCGGCACCGGCCGCGGCCGGCTGGACGGGGTCCCCGCTCAACAGGGAGGCGTCGCGCACCAGGTACTCGGTGCGCCGGTCCTCACCCACGAGGCCATGGGCGTCGGTCACCACGAGCCGGAGGGTGAACGCGGGCTGGTCCGGACCGTGGTTGGTGGCCGGCGACGGGAGCTGGGCGGCGATCTGCTCCAGAACGGCGGGTGAGAGGTGGACCACGGTCTCGATTGGTGCACCAGTCGAACCCCCCTTCCCCGTCCCGCTCGCCACGTCGGTGAACGCCCGGGGCTCTGGCTGGGTTCCGATCCCGTACTGCAGCTGCCAGTGGAAGGCACCGGGCGTGCGCACGGCCGCCGCATCGACCGGCACCGGCAGGGTGGTCTGGGCCGGGTTGTAGGTCTGGAACCACTGCATCTCGCCGAAGGATGCCTCGGGCGGGATCCGCCCGGCGGACAGCCAGGAGAGGATGTTGGCCGCGTCGATCCGTCCGTAACCGGTGTACATGTCGTAGCCGGGCTGGGTCGGGTAGCGGGTGGTCGGGTAGGGGCTGACGACCCCGTAGTTGTCCGGCGGTTCGGGATTGGTACCGGCCAGAGCGGTCGGACCGGGAACGACCGGGCTCTGGAAGTCGACATCGTCGGCCGACATCTCGATGAGCTCCCGGACCTCGGTGGTGGAGAGGGCAACCGGGGTCCCGGCGGCGCTGCGGATCCCCGGGTAAGGGGCCAGACGGCCGTCGCCCAAGAGGTTCCGGGCCTGGGACTCGATCAGGCCGGTTATGCCGCCGGTCTTGCCCGTGGCCTCCGACGAGCAGCTGGCGCTCTCGACGCTGACGCCCACGTTGCCGCCGTAGTTGGTGCAGCCATTGAGGTACAGGTAGCTGCCCGGCCGGTACAGCTGCTGGCCCCCTTGGGACGGGGCCTGGCTGACGCTGTTGACGACGATGGTTCCGGGCAGGTTGCCCGGCTCGTTGTGGTGTTCGGCTTCCTCGTCGGCCGCGCTCGATATCACGGGCACGCCGTAGGCGTTGGCGTAGGCGATGGCCTGCGCCGCGGGGGTGGTGACGTCGAGTGTCCCGAGGGCCTCCTGCAGGACGCTGGCCCCGCCGTCCACCGCGAACAGCACGGCCCGGGCGAAATCGTTGCTGTCGGCGATGAAGCTCTCGCCCACCCGCAGCGGCATGACCATGCAGTCCGGGCAACTGCCGACCTCGCCGCTCGAGTCCGCCGCGCCGGTGGCGTCGGAGGCCTCACCGGTGCCGTGCCCGTAGAGGACGTCGTCGTAGGGGTCATTGGTGTTGTCGACGAAGTTCCAACCG
>DATGAX010000389.1:0-3647 GCA_035312965.1 Acidimicrobiales bacterium | reverse complement strand
CTGGTGGGCCCCGCCACCCCTGCGCCGTCTCCATCGCCGTATCGGACTGGCCGACTCCGTTTCGGTCGCCAACCCACTTGGAGCACGATGACCTTCACCTCCATCTTCATGAGCCGCCGGGCGTGGCGGCGCCTCGAGAGGCGCGGCCTGCGGGCCCACCAACGCGACGTTCACGAGCATCTCCACGAGCTGGCCGGCATGCAGCCGGCGGTCGTCCACGGCGACGCCTCGTGGACTTCCGGCGTGGTGTCGCTCCAGATGTCCGGGCACCAGCTGGTCCTCGCCGGGGTGCGGCCGGGGACGGCATGGGACGTAGTGGCGATGACCATGTCGTCCACCCCGCCCGCCCTGACCGGCGCCGGGCGCTACGGCCCGTTCTGGTGGGTGGTGCTACGGGGCGAAGAGGAGCACGTGGTCCTGGCCACCCACCTCCAGCTGCGTCACGACCCCGGCCGTGCACAAGAGGCAGAGGTCCATCACCCGGTCCTCTCGGGTGCGACCTGACGCGCCATTGATCAGTCGGGTTCGATGGTCCCGATCAGCTCCAGGATCCGGGTCGGCGGAAGGTGCTGCTCCGTCACCCGGGCCCCGAAGGGCGCCAGTGCATCCTCGATGGCGTTGCACACCGTCGGGGGGGCGATGATCATCCCGCCCTCGCCCACGCCGCGGAAGTTGACGTCATCGTCGAGCGGGACCGTCTCGAGGTGCTCGATCTCGATGCGGGGTATCTCGACCGCGGTCGGCAGGAGGTAGTCCATGAACGTGGACGACAGGTACTGCCCGCTCTCGGGGTCGTACGCCGAGCGTTCGAGGAGCACGGCACCGATGCCCTGTGCCACACCACCCCGGACCTGACCTTCGACGATGGCCGGGTTGATCAGGGCCCCGCAGTCCTCGGCCACCAGGTAGCGCTCCACCCGGACCAGACCGGTGTCGGGGTCCACTTCGACCACGGCGGCGTGGGTGCCGCCGGACCATCCGCCCCGGCCGCCGTTGAAGGCGGTGTTGACCTCGATGTCGCCGGCCAGCTCGGGGGGCAGCCGACCGGGCTGCCGGGCGGCCTGGGCCACCTCGCCCAGCGGTATCGCCTTGGCCGGCACGCCCCGAACGGACACCGCGCCGTCAGCGATCTCGATGTCCTCGGGGCTGGCCTCGAAGAGGTGGGAGGCCACGTCGGCCACCTTGGCCTTGAGCTCCCGGGCGCCGTGCAGCGAGGCCCCACCGGCCATGGTGGCGGCCCGGCTGCCACCGGTCCCGAATCCCATCGGTACCAGGTCGGTGTCGCCGACCACGACCTTGACCCGGTCGAAGGGCACGCCGAACTCGTCCGCCGCGATCTGGGCGATGGTCGTCTGGTGGCTCTGGCCGTGCGGCATCTGGGATGTGAAGACGGTGACCGAGCCGTCGTCCTCGAGGCGCAGCCGGAGCTGCTCGGGACCCATGATCCCGCCGCTCTCGTTCGGGCCGAGCGGGCCGGGCGCCGCCTCGATGTAGGTGGCGACACCGAGCCCGAGGTACCGGCCGGCGGCCCGCGCCTCTTCCTGTCGGCGCCGGAAGTCTTCGAGGCCCACCATTTCGGCGATCCGCTCGAGGGACTCGCGGGAGGTGACTCCGGCCAGGCTGCGTCCCGTCACCATCTCGAGCGGCGGCTCGTCGCGGGTGACCACGTTGAGCAGCCGGACGTCGAGGGGCTCCAGCCCGAGCTCCCGCGCGATCAGGTCGACGAGACGCTCCCGCACCCACGTCTCCGACGCCCACGGCCCCCGATAGGCGACGTACGTGGCCTTGTTGGTCACGATCGCCGTCGACTCGAACGACAACGCGCCGATCTTGTAGGGCCCGGGGATCATCCCCTTGACCATCTCCGACAGCATGGCGCCCATGCCGGGGTAGGACCCCGTGTCGGTCGTCATCTTGACCTTGAGCCCGAGGATCTCCCCGGCGTCGGTGACCGCCGCTTCCACGTCGAAGCTCTCCTCACGCGCCTGGCCGGCGGCGGCGAGGTGTTCGGAGCGGTCCTCGATCCACCGCACGGGCCGCCCCAGCTTCCGGGCCGCCGCGGCGCAGGCGATGTCCTCCCGGGCGCCGCCGATCTTCAACCCGAACGACCCGCCGATGTCGCCCGCGATCACCCTGATCTTCTCGACCGGGATGCCGAGCAGGCCGGACATGATCATGCGGGAGACGTGGACCCCCTGGGTCGCCGAGTAGACGGTGAGCTCCTCCGACCCGGGGTCGTAGTCGCACACCACTCCCCGACATTCCATCGGGACGTTCTGGTGGCGATGCTGACTCAGCCGGGCCCGCACCACCCGGTCGGCGCGGGCGAAGGCCCCGTCGACGTCGCCGAAGGTGGCGACCGGGGTACGCACCAGGACGTTCCCGCCCAGGTCCTCGAAGATGGGCGGGCTGGACGGGTCGAGAGCCGCCTCCGCGGTCATGACGGCGGGCAGCTCCTCGTAGTCGACCTCCACGAGCTCGCAGGCGTCCTCGGCCAGGTAGCGGCTCTCGGCCACGACCAGGACGACCGGGTCACCGACCAGCCGGACCTTGTCGGTGGCCAGCTGGCTGAACGCCGCCACGGGTGCGCCGCCGGCGAACATGCCGGCCAGTCCGGGACCCGGCACGATGGTCTCCTCCAGCTCCGCCCCGGTCATCACGAGGACCACCCCCGGAGCCTGGCGGGCCTCGCCGGCGTCCACCCGGGTGATCCGGGCGTGGGCGAACGGGCTGCGGACGAACGCGGCGTGCAGCATGCCGGGCAGGCGCACGTCGTCGATGTAAAGGCCGGAGCCGGTCAGGATGCGGGGGTCTTCGGAACGCTTGACGCTCGCTCCCGTATAGCGCTCGGCGATGTTCTGCATGACGGAAAAAGTCCTCCCTCTCGCCTAGTGGGCGGGCTCGGCGGATGGGACATCGCGGCCGGCGGCCCTGAGCACCCCGTTGACGATGCTCTCGTAACCGGTGCAGCGGCAGATGTTGCCGGACAGGGCCTCCCGGATCTCGGCTTCGGTGGGGCTGGGGGTCTCCTCCAGCAGGGCGGTGATCTGCATCAGGAAGCCGGGCGTGCAGAAGCCGCACTGGAAGCCGTGGGAGTCCCACATCGCCTGCTGGAGCGGGTTGAGCTCACCGTCCGCCGCCAGTCCTTCGATGGTCCGGACTTCCGCCCCGTTCGCCTGGACGGCCAGCATGAGGCACGAACGGGCCGGAGCACCGTCCACGATCACCGTGCACGCCCCGCACACTCCGTGCTCGCAACCGAGGTGGGTGCCGGTGAGCCCCAGGTCCTCCCGGAGGAAGTCGGCCAGGGTCCTTCGCGCCTCGACCGATCCCTGCCGGGCCATCCCGTTGACGGTGAGCTCGACGTCGAAGGTGCTCACGCCGCCTCCTCGGCCCGGCGGACGGACGTCTCCAGGGTTCGCCGGACCAGCACGACGGCGAGGTGTCGCCGGTAAGCCGAGGACCCGTGCACATCGGAGGGCGGAGACAGGGGCCGGACCAGTTCGGCGGCCGCCTCCTGCAGAACCTCGATGGTCGGTTCGACACCGGCCAGCAGCTTGTCCGCATCGGCCAGCAGCAGCGGCGTGTCGCTCACCCCGGTCAGCGCCACCCGGGCGCCGGCGACCCTCCCGCCGTCCAGACGGACG
>DATGAX010000388.1:0-3066 GCA_035312965.1 Acidimicrobiales bacterium | reverse complement strand
GACGTCGGCCCGCTCCCCCGACTTGCGCTGGCGCTGCTCCGCCATCACCAGGTCGAGCGTGCCCTGGACCATGCGCCTCAGATAAGACAGTCCGGTCTCGGTCTCCGTCGCTTCCTGCCGGCGGGTCCGCACCTCGGCCAGGGACCATCCCGCGAGACCCTCGAGATAGCCCGGATCCGTCACATCGGAGAGTTCAGGCACCGGACCGAGGGTACCGCACCCTCACCTATGGAGGAGCAGGGCGGTGGCCAGCACCCAGAACGGCGCCGCCAGCGACCACGAGTCCAGACGGCGGAGGGCGGGGAGCCGCTCGCCCCCTGACACGGACCCGCCCAGGCGGACGCCGAGCGCGGCCAGGACCGCCACGGCACCGAACATCACCCAGGGTCGTGAGGCGCTGAACGGAGGGTCGAGCACGGCGGCGGTGAAGATGGCCACCACCGCGACCGACACCATCCCGAACGCCACCCCGGCCACCCCCCCGGACGGGGTGCGCCCGTGCCCCATCACGAAGGCGCCGACGTCGTAGGCGAAGAGGGCGGCGACGAGGGTCAGGGCCAGGCTCGAACCCTGGTGGCGGGCCACGACCACGGACGTCACCGCGACCATCGGCGCCAGGCCGGCGTACAGTTGGGCCGCGACCGGGCGCACCGGGCGGGCCGAGGTGGCGAAGCCGGTCGACAGCACCAGGGCCGCCACCGCGCCTCCGCCGACCGTCAGCCCGGCGGTCGCCGCGTAGGGGCCGGCCAGGGCCACCAGAGGGACCATCAGGCACATGGCGACGGCCGCGACCAGGGCGACGGGCGGGCGGTTGCGGGCCCGCCGCCGGGCGCGGGCCGGGCGGGCGGGCCGGGAGGCCCGGAAACCCGACACCGTGGCCACGACCGCCACCGGTTCCATGACCGCCACCGTCAGCAGCGACGACGCCGTCACCGCGGCGACCACGACCGCAGCCCACAGCAGCCCGAGGCCGACGGGGATGGCGGCGCGCACGGGCCGGACGGGCGCCTTCCGGCCGGCCCGACCCTTGGCGGGCGGGGACGGGCGTCGGCTGGCCGCCTTCGAGGTGGGGGCCGCTCTGGACGTCGTCGGCACCGGCTACCCGCCGGACACCGGAGGCAGGACCGCGACCTCGTCGCCGGGGCCGAGGGGGTCGGCCGGGTCGGCCGGCTGCCCGTTGACCCACACCCGCGAGCCGTCGAGCACGGCCCCGAACGCGGGACCGAAGCGGCGCCGCGCCTCGCCGAGCACGTCGCCGACGGTCGCCCCCGTCATCTCCGCCGAGCGGGTGCCGGCCGCCTCGCGGGCGGCCGCGAACAGGAGCAGGCGTACCGGTGGGGCTCCGGTTCGGTCGCCGGCATCGGAGGGCCCGGCGCCCGGCGCACCCCGGGGACCGGCCGGATCCCCGTTCGTGGCGGAGTGGGTCATTCCTTTGTCCTGGGATTCGTCGGCCCAGGGTACATCAGGTCCTCCGGACGCTTACTCTGCCCCGATGGGCCTGATAGTCGTGCGCCACGCCCTGTCGACGTGGAACATGGACGGCCGGTGGCAGGGGCAGGCCGATCCCCCGCTGGCGGCCCAGGGCGAGGCCCAGGCCCGGGCCGCGGCGGCGGCGGTCGGCTCAGTGGATCTGGTGGTGACCTCGGACCTGGAGCGGGCCCGCCGGACGGGGGCGCTACTGGCGCCCGGCGTGGCGGCACGGGAGGTTCGGGAGCTGAGGGAATTCGATGTGGGGGCCTGGAGCGGGCTGACCCGGGCCCAGATAGAGGCGGAGTGGCCAGGGGAGGTGGCCCTCTTCGACGCCGGGCGGCTGTCCGCTCCGCCCGGGGGCGAGCCCCGGGCCGCCTTCGAGGCGAGGGTGGGCACCGCGGCCCGGGTGGTGGCCGGCCTCGTGGGCGAGACGGGAGCGGCCCGCACCTTGGTGGTGACCCATGGCGGCGTCATCCGTATCTGGGCCCGCATACAGGGCCGGCCCGACGCCCACGTCGCCCACCTGTGCGGCTACGAAGCAGAGGACAAAGGGGGAACGGTGGTGCTGCTCACCCCTGTCGACCTCCGTCCCGCCCCGCCCGGCCGGCCCGGTCCGCCCCCGGAACCGGCGTATTGACGACACACCCCGGAGGTACCTTCGCCAGCATGATGACAGTCGAGGTGGTGCGCAGCGCCCGGCGGCGCAAGACGGTGCAGGCGCGGATGGTGGACGGGGTGCTGCGGGTGCAGATCCCGGCCTCCATGAGCCGCGAGGAAGAGCACATGTGGGTGTCCGAGATGGTGGGCCGCATGGAGCGGCGCACCTCGGCGGAGCGGATCGATCTGACGGCGCGAGCCCGGACGCTGGCCCGCCAGTACGGGCTGGAGATACCGGCTTCGATCCGCTGGGTGGACAATCAGGAGAGCCGGTGGGGCAGCTGCACGCCCCGCGATCGCACCATCCGGATATCGTCGCGGCTGGGGCGGGAACCGCTCTGGGTGGTCGACTACGTCGTCATCCACGAGCTGGCCCACCTGAGCGTGTCCGGGCACGGCCCGCGGTTCTGGCGGCTGGTGGATCGCTACCCGCTGGCCGAGCGGGCCCGCGGGTTCCTGATCGCCCGTGGGCTGGAGGGCGGCGAGCCCGACGACTCCGACGCCGACCGGTTACCGGAGGGTAGTGAGCCGAGTTCGGTAACTGCGGTCTGATCGCCGGAGTCTGACCGGACGTGCCGCTCTCGACCGCCGCCGATTCGACCGTCCTCCTGCTGCGTGCCGGGGTGCCGGGAGCGACCCAGGCCGGGCTCATCCGCCTGCCGGGCACCGACCGCAAGGTGGTGATGGTGTCGGTGGACGAGAGCGTGCGCCGAGGGGCCCTGGCCGCGGCCGACAGCGAGACGGTGGCCGGCGCGGCGGGCATGGCGCGGTCACAGCGTCTGCCATTGGTCGTGGCTCTGGCCTCCTCCGGGGCCGACATCCTCGAGGGGGTGGCCTCGCTGGACGGATGGGGGCGGGCGGCCCGGGCCCTGGCCGACTGCTCGGGCATCGTCCCCGTGGTGGTGCTGGCCTACGGGCTGGCCGTGTCCGGCCCCGCTC
>DATGAX010000387.1:0-2520 GCA_035312965.1 Acidimicrobiales bacterium | reverse complement strand
CGAGGTGAGCCGCGTCGCCACCGAGATGATCGACGGGATCAGCCTCAGCCACCCCTGGCTCGGCATCACCGACGCCGGCGACCTGCCGTCCGTCCTGGCCCACAAGCTCGGCCTCGACGGGGGCGTCCAAGCCGGCGCGGTGGCCAACGGCAGCCCGGCCGCCCAGGCCGGTATGCGGGCCAACGACATCCTCACCTCACTCGGCGGCAAGACGGTGACCTCCACCGGGGCCCTCCTGGCCGAGGTCAGCACGTGCATCCCCGGAACCGCCGTCCCCATGACCTACGTGCACGACGGCAAGACGGTCCAGACCACGGTCAAGATGGCCGAGGAGCCTCGCGACTACTAGGGCCCGTCAGCGCGGCGAGCGGGATCGGCGCCGGCGGACCAGCGCGGCGACCACCGCCGAGGTGCCGCCCACCGCCACGAGAGCGGCGCCCAGGAACACCACCAGGTTGAGGTTCTGGCGCCGGCCCGGGGGCAGGTCGTCCCAGTGCAGGCGCTCGTCGGTGGCCACCAGGGCCTCTTCGCTCGAGTACTCCGGCACCCAGCCGGCCGCCTTGATCCGGTCCGGCGCGACGACCCAGGGCTGGGTGGCGTAGGCCTGCGCCTCGGCCGGCACTCCCTGGCGCCACAGGCGCCACCCGATGGACGCCAGGCGGGCGGCCATGCGGTCCGGCACCGACAGCTTGGCCACCCCGCCGGCCAGGGCCCGGGCCTGCTCCTCGGGTATCCCGCCGTCGGGGGCGACGTTGTAGACACCGGACAACCGCTTGTCCCACGCCAGCACGACCCCCGCGGCCAGGTCGTCGACGTGCAGGTACTGCACCGGGCGCCCCTCGTCGCCCAGGCGGGGGGCCCGGGTGATGCCCAGCGCCTGGTACAGCGGCCGGCCGTCGGTGCCCACCGTGACGGCGGGGCGCAGGATGGACACCGCCACCGCCGGGTGCCCGTCGGCCCACTCCGCCAGTTGGCGCTCGGCCTCCGCCTTGGAAACGGCGAAACTGAACTCGGGGTTGGGGCGCAGCCGGGCGTCCTCGGTGAGGGGCACCTTGTTGTCGGCCCAGGCGCCGTACACGGTGGCGCTGGACACGTGGACGAACGTCGACACCCCGACCTTCTCGGCCATGGCGAGCACCCGGCCGAGGGCCCGGTGGTTGCCGGCCGCCGCCTCGGCCACGTCGGAGGGCAGGGTCCCCTTGCCGTCGGGGACGCTCCACGCCAGGTGCAGCACCGCGTCGGCCCCGTCGAGCGCCCGCTCCAGCTCGGGATCGCCGGGACCGGGCCGGGCGGCCAGGTCGAGGTTCCGCTGGTCCAGGCGGGGGTCGAATTCGGCGGTGGGGACGAGATCGATGCCGACCACCCGGTCCACGTCGGGCCGGGCCAGCAGGAGGCCCAGCACCCGCGACCCGACCGACCCGGACACGCCGGTGACCACTACCGTCGGCACGGCCCTACCATGCCAGGGTGACCACGCCGGAGGGCTTCGGCGGCAATCCCTTCGAGGGGGGGCCGCTCGGCGACCTGATGCGCAACCTGGCCCGCTTCTTCACCGGGCAGGGTCCGCTCAACTGGGAGATCGCCCGCCAGATGGCCCAGTGGGCCGCCGCCGGCGGGGCCTCCGAGCCCAACCCCGATCCGCTGTCGAGGGTGCGCCTCGAGGAGCTCATACGGGTGGCCGAGATGCACGTGTCCGAGGCTACCGGCCTCCAGGTCGCCACGGGCGGGGTGTTGTCCGTGGCCGCCCTGTCCCGCTCGGATTGGGCCCTGCGGACCCTGGAGGACTGGCGCCCCCTGCTGGACCGCCTGGCCGCCCGCA
This sequence comes from Acidimicrobiales bacterium, assembly GCA_035312965.1. Lineage (GTDB taxonomy): Bacteria > Actinomycetota > Acidimicrobiia > Acidimicrobiales > Palsa-688 > JAKCDU01. Next base: position 701 of record DATGAX010000387.1, on the reverse strand, counting down.
TGACGCCCACGGAGCCGGCCGCCGGCGGGATCCCGCCCTGGTTCGGCGGCGACCCGGCGGCGGAGGGGTCGGCGGACGCCGAAGCGGCATCCGACCCGATGGCCCGCCTGTTCGCCAGCCTGCCGCAGGTGCTGGGCCCCTTCCTCTTCGGCCTCCAGTCCGGCTCGATGGTCGGCCAGCTGGCCACCCGGGCCATGGGCCAGTACGACCTCCCCATGCCCCGCCCGGCCCGATCCGAGCTGCTGGTCGTCCCCGACGCCATCGACCGGTTCGCCTCGGACTGGAGCCTGGCCCCCGACGACGTCCGCATGTGGATCTGCCTGAGGGAGACGACCAACCACGCCGTCCTCGGCCGGCCCCACGTGCGGGCCCGCCTGGAGGAGCTGATCGGTTCCTACGTCGACGCCTTCTCGCCCACCTCCCAGTCGCTGGAAGACCGCCTGGCCGACATCGACATGAGCGACATGGCCGGCCTCCAGGCCGCCTTCGGGGATCCGGCCACCCTCCTCGAGGAGATGCAGAACGACACCCAGCGCCGGATCCAGGTCCCGCTGCGGGCCCTGCTGGCGACGGTGGTCGGCTACGTCGACCACGTGATGGACACCGTGGGACGGCGGCTCATCTCGTCGTACGGGCCGTTGACCGAGGCGTTGCGGCGGCACCGGCTGGAGGACAATGCCGGGGCCCGCATCCTCGGCCAG
>DATGAX010000386.1:0-17593 GCA_035312965.1 Acidimicrobiales bacterium | reverse complement strand
ATCCGGGTCGGGCACCAACGTGGGGGTGCCCTCGTGCAGCACCTCGCCGCGGAAGAACGCCGGCGCGGTGATCCACCACGCGATCATCAGGACGATGCCGACCACGAACGCGACGACACCGATCAGGAACACCCCGCCGATGTGCCAGTGGGGGGCGAACGGCATGTCCCACACGGTGTAGCTGGTGCTCACGTCGCTCGGTGCCAGCCAGTCGTCGCGCAGCGCCCAGCCGAGCACGAAGAACAGGATCAGCCCGCCCAGCCCCGGGATCACCCCCTGCATGAAGAAGTTGCGCGGGCTGCTGGACAGGTTGCGGCGGTAGTACCAGGCGCAGGCGAAGCCGGTCAGCCCGTAGTAGAACGCGATCATCAAACCGAGCGACGAGATGGTGTCACCGAGGATGTTCTGGCTCACGATCGTCATCACCACGTAGAAGGCGATGGAGACCAGCGCCATGCCGACGGTGGACCACGTGGGAGTCAGATACCGCCGGTGGATGCGGGCGAAACGCTGGGGGATGCTCCGGTAGGCGGCCATGGCCAAGCTGGTGCGGGCGGTGGGCAGGATCGTGGTCAAAGTGGACGCCGCCGCGGAGCTGAGCACCATGAGGACAAGGAGCTTGGCGAGGAACCAACCGAAGCCGTGCGTGCCGAAGACTGAACCGCCCAGCACGGAGAGGACATCCCCGGAGTTGTCAGGGTTGGTGAGCCCGATGCCCTTGTCTCCGATGCCGGCGTAGGACTGCGCCGCGGTGGAAACCAGCACGTAGGTGACCAGCAGAACGACGGTCGAGATCAGGGCAGCCCGCCCAGGCGTGCGGTGACGGTCCTTCGTCTCCTCGTTGACCGACACCGCCGTGTCCCATCCCCAGTAGATGAACAGAGCCAGCAGCAAGCCGAGGTTGAGGTTGCTGAAACTGAGGTGGAACGGGTTGAACCACGACGCCGCCGGATGGACCGACTGCGACCCGGCGCTTCCTCCGTACACCTTGCCCAGAGCAGTAGAGCTGAAGATGGCCAGCATCGTCAGCTCGATGGCCAGCAGGCCGTACTGGACGCGGGCGCTGATTTCGATGCCGACGTAGCAGATGAACGCCATCACGACGATCCACGCCACGCCGGCGCCGAGCGTCCACCACTTGCTGTTGGCCAGGCCGTAGGCGCCGAACAGCTGGAACATGTACTGCCCGGCGATCTGGGCCAGGTTGGCCATGACGATCACGTCGGCCGCGATGATGCCCCACCCGCCCATCCACCCGACCCACGGACCGAAGGCCTTGGTCCCCCACGTGAACGTCGTGCCGCAATCGGGAACCACCCGGTTGAGCTGCCCGTAGCCGACCGCCACGCACGCCATGGGAACGAAGGCCAGCAGCAGCACGACCGGCGACTGGAAGCCGTCATAGGCGATGACGAAGCCGAGGGCGGCGGCCAAGCTGTAGGCCGGGGCGACCGACGCGATGGCGATGACCGTGTTGGACAGCAGCCCGAGGGCGCCGTCCTTCAGCCCCTTGTGGTCCGCACCGGCTCGGGGTTCCCCGGCACCAGTGACAGCGGGATCGATGGTCGAGGTCAACTGTAGGGTCCCCCTTTTGTCCAGAGAATGATCAACCGAATGCGCTCATGACGTGCTTGATACGGGTGTAGTCCTCGAGCCCGTACATGGAAAGGTCCTTGCCGTAGCCCGAATGCTTGAAGCCCCCGTGCGGCATCTCGGCCACGAGCGGGATGTGGGTGTTGATCCAGACGCAGCCGAAGTCGAGCCGGCGGGACACCCGCAGGGCCCGGCCGTGGTCCGCCGTCCATACGCTCGACGCCAGGCCGTACTCGACGCTGTTGGCCCAGGCCACCGCCTCGTCCTCGTCGTCGAAGCTCTGCACGGTGATCACCGGCCCGAAGATCTCGTTGGTGACCAGCTCGTCGCCCTGCTGCAGGCCGGCGACCACGGTCGGCGGGTAGAAGAAACCCGGGCCGCCGGGCGCCTCACCGCCCACGACGACCTTGGCGTGCGACGGGGCCCGTGACACCATCCCCGACACCCGGTCGAGCTGGTTGGGGTTGTTGAGGGGCCCGAACAGCACGTCGGGCTTGTCCAACCCGCCGAAGTCGGTATGGCGGGCCTGCTCGGCCAGGGCGTCCACGACGTCGCCGTAGGCGCGCTGCGACGCCAGCACCCTCGTGGCGGCCGTGCAGTCCTGGCCGGCGTTGAAGTAGCCGGCGACGGCGATGGCCTCGGCCGCCTTCTCCACGTCCACGTCGTCGAAGATCACCACCGGCGCCTTGCCGCCCAGCTCCAGGTGCACCCGCTTGAGGTCCTCGGATGCGGCCATGGCCACTTCGCGACCGGCCCGCACGCTGCCGGTGATGGACACCAGTTGCGGGATCGGATGCGACACGAGCGCCCGGCCGGTGTCACGGTCGCCGCAGATCACGTTGAACACACCGGGCGGGAAGATGTCGGCCGCCACCTCCGCCAGCTTCAATGTGGTGACAGGTGTCGTGTCAGAAGGCTTCAGGACCACGGCATTGCCGGCGGCCAGCGCGGGGGCGATCTTCCAGATGGCCATCATCATGGGGTAGTTCCAGGGTGTCACCTGGGCCACCACGCCGATCGGCTCCCGCCGGATCCACGAGGTGTGGCCTGCCATGTACTCCCCCGCCGACCGGCCCTCCAGGACCCGCGCCGCCCCGGCGAAGAAGCGGATCTGGTCGAGCATCGGGGGTATCTCCTCCGAGCGGGTGAGGGCCAACGGCTTGCCGGTGTTGCGCCCCTCCGCCTCGATGAACTCGTCGGCCCGGGCCTCGATGGCGTCGGCCAGCTTGAGCAGCATCCCGCTGCGCTCCGACGGCGTGCTGTCCCGCCAGGACACGAAGGCGGCGGCCGCCGCCCGGCAGGCGGAGTCGACGTCATCGGGGCCGGACAACGGCGCCTGGGCGTACACCTCCCCTGTGCTGGGATCGATCACGTCGCTGTGCCGCCCGGAGGCGGGCTCTTGGGGCGTCCCATCCACGAAGTTGCGCAGCGTGTCGGCCATGGTCCCTCCCTCTCTGATCGCTGGTGTTCCGGTAGTGCGCCGAGGGCAATCCTTGCAGATCGTCGGGCCGAGGGGAAGGAATCCGTTGCCAGATAGCCGATTGAGCAATAGAATCGGTGCCCATGGGCGGTCTGGACGACGGCATCCCCGTCAGGGACGCCCGAGGCAACCTCGATCCGATCAGCAAGAAGATCATCCGGGAACTCCAGCAGGACGGCCGGCGTTCCTATGCCGCCATCGCCCGAGCCGTCGGTCTATCAGAAGCGGCCACCCGCCAGCGGGTGCAACGGCTCATCGACGAGCGCATCATCCAGATCGCCGCCATCACAGACCCGAACGCCATCGGTTTCCACCGCATGGCGCTCCTGGGCATAAAGGTCGAAGGCGACATCCGCGGCGTGGCCGACAAGCTGTCGGGCCTGCAGGAAGCGGAGTACGTCGTGATCTGCGGAGGTCAGTTCGACATCCTGGTCGAGCTGCTCTGCGAGGACGACGAGCACCTGCTGCGCACCCTCGACGACGAGGTGCGGACGATCCCTGGCGTGCGCAGCACCGAAACCTTCATCTATCTCAAAGTCGCCAAAGAAAGCTACGAGTGGGGAACCCGATGACATCAGCCTCCGACTTCGACCACCAGCAACTCCAGGAGGCGGCCAAGCGCCACCTCTGGATGCACTTCACCCGCATGAGCTCCTACGCCGAGCACGAGGTGCCGATCATGGTGCGCGGTGACGGGCCATGGGTCTACGACAGCCGCGGCCGGAAGTATCTGGACGGCCTGTCCGGGCTGTTCGTCGTGCAGGCCGGCCACGGGCGCCGGGAGCTGGCCGACGCGGCCGCTCGTCAGGCGTCGGAGCTGGCCTACTTCCCGCTCTGGAGCTACGCCCACCCCAACGCCATCGAGCTCTCGGAACGGCTGGCCCACCTGGCGCCGGGCGACCTCAACCGGGTCTTCTTCACCACCGGGGGCGGCGAGGCGGTGGAGACGGCGTGGAAGATTTCGCGCCAGTACTTCCGGACCGTCGGTCAGCCCAACCGCTACAAGGTGCTGTCGCGCCACATCGCCTACCACGGCACCACGATGGGCGCCCTGTCGATCACCGGGCTGCCCGACATCAAGGCGCCCTACGAACCACTCGTTCCCGGATCCGTTCGGGTGGCCAACACCAACTTCTACCGCGCTCCCGAGCACGGCGACGACATCGAGGCGTTCGGCCTCTGGGCCGCCCGCGACATCGAGCAGCGGATCCTGATGGAGGGCGCCGAGACGGTGGCCGCGGTGTTCCTCGAGCCGGTGCAGAACTCGGGCGGGTGCTTCCCGCCGCCCCCCGGCTACTTCCAGGAGGTACGCCGGATCTGCGACCAGTACGGCGTGCTGATGGTGTCGGACGAGGTCATCTGCGCGTTCGGAAGGCTGGGCGCGTGGTTCGGCTCGCAGCGCTACGGCTACGTCCCCGACATGATCACCTGCGCCAAGGGAATGACGAGCGGATACTCGCCGCTGGGTGCCGTTCTCGTCTCCGACCGCATCATGGAGCCGTTCCTGGACGGGCGGGCCACGCTGCTGCACGGGTTCACCTTCGGGGGGCACCCCGTGTCGACGGCCGTGGCGCTGGCCAACCTGGACATCTTCGAGAAGGAGCACCTGGTCGAAGGGGTCGCCGCCCGCAGCGACGCCTTCCGAGCCGTGCTGGAAGACCTGCGGGACCTTCCCATCGTCGGCGACGTCCGGGGCGACGGGTACTTCTTCGGCATCGAGCTGGTCAAGGACCGCGAGACGCGTGAAACCTTCGACGACGACGAGTCCGAACGGCTGCTGCGCGGCTTCCTGTCGGGTGCCCTGTTCGACGCCGGTTTGATCTGCCGGGCCGACGACCGGGGCGACCCGGTGGTCCAGCTGGCGCCGCCGCTGATCTGCGACCAGGAGCACTTCGACCTCATCGGCCAGGTTCTGCGCGACGTCCTCACCCGAGCATGGAGCCAGCTCTAGTCGGACGGGGCGGGGCGTCCTTCTGGCAGGTCTCGACGGGCCGGGCGCAGTCACCCCGGCCGTCGCTCGAGGCCGACGTCGAGGCCGACGTGTGCATCGTCGGCGCCGGCTACACCGGGCTGTGGACGGCCTGGGCGCTGCTCGAAGCCGACCCGGACCAGCGGGTCGTCGTGGTGGAGGCGCAGTCCGCCGGGTACGGGGCGAGCGGGCGCAACGGCGGCTGGCTGTCGGGCCTGCTGCCCGCCAACCGGGCCGGCCTGGCCGGGGCGGGTGGCCGGGCCGGGGTGGTGGCGCTCCAGCGGGCCGTCATCGACGCGGTCGAATCGATCGGGGCCATCACCGCGGCGGAGGGCATCGACTGCGACTACCACCGCGGCGGGACCCTGGCCGTGGCCGTCACGCCGGGCCAGATGGACCGGCTGAGGGCGGGCGTGGCCGACGACCGCTTGTGGGGGCTGTCCGACGACGATGTGAGGCTGCTCGACGCCGAATCGGTGTCGGCCCGGGTCCGGGTGGGCGGGGCCGTGGGCGGCGTGTTCAAACGGAGCTGTGCCCGCATCCAGCCGTTCAAGCTGGCTACGGGGCTGGCCGCGGCGGTGGAGCGCAAGGGGGCCGTGCTGTACGAACACTCCCCCGCCCTGTCCGTGGCCCCCGGCCACGTCGCATGCCGGGCCGGATCGGTCCGGGCCCCGTGGATCGTCGTCGCCACCGAGGGCTACTCCGGATCGCTTCCGGACCGGCGGCGGCGGCTGCTGCCCATGAACAGCTCGATGATCGTGACCCGGCCCCTTCCCGCGGAGGCCTGGGCCGCGATCGGATGGGAGGGGGCGGAGACCCTCATGGACGGCGGGCACATGTACGCCTACCTGCAACGCACCGCCGACGAACGGATCGCGGTGGGCGGCCGGGGGGTGCCGTACCGGTACGGGTCGCGTACGGCTCGCTCGGCCGTGTCGGGGGCGGAGGTGCCGACGGCGGCGGCGACGGTGGCCGCCCTGGAGGGCACCCTGCGGCGCATGTTCCCCCAGGTGGAGCCGTCCGCCTTGCGGGCCGAACAGGCATGGAGCGGGGTCCTCGGGGTGGCCCGGGACTGGTGCCCGTTCGTCCGGGTGGAGACGGGGCGGCGAGGGACGGGCGGTCCGGGCCGGGTGGGCGGTGTGGGTGGTGTGGTCTCGGCCGGCGGTTACGTGGGCGACGGGGTCACGACCTCCCACGTGGCGGGGCGGACGGTCGCCGACCTCGTCCTCGGGCGGGACAGCCCCCTCACCCGGATGCCGTGGGTGGACCACCGGGCCCGCGACTGGGAGCCGGAGCCGCTGCGCTGGCTGGGAGTGCGGGCCGTGTACGGGCTCTACCGGGCCGCGGACCGGTCCGAGGGCCGCCGACCGGATCGGGCCGAGCCGTCGGCCTGGGCCCGGGTGGCCGACCTCTTGGCCGGGCGGCACTGAGGCGAGCTCCTATCCCGGCTCATCGGGGTGCCAGCGGGCGCTCCGGGTGCTCCGGGCGCGACGAAAACATGACAAACATGGCGGCCGGCGGAAACGTTTGTCGTGTTTCTGTCGCTCGCGAGCGGGGCGGTCGGACACGCGTCCGGGCGAGCTCGGAACGTTTGTCATGTTTCTGTCGCTGCTGAGCGGGGCGCCATGACAAACGTTCCCGTCGGAGGGAACGCGTGTCATGTTCTTGTCCCGCCGCCCCGCATCCAGGATCGGGATGCGGGGATCGGGAGGAAGCGGCTCTACTCGGCTTCGGCCTCGGCGGCCGTCTCGCCGGCGGGTGCCGCCGGCGCCTCCGGCTCCGTCCCGTGGTCGGCGGCGGCCTGGCCCTCGGCGGCGGCAGGGCCCTCGGCGGCGGCAGGGCCCTCCGCGTCGGCATGGCCCTCGGCCGCCTCGCCGTCGGCGCCAACGGTGCCGCCGCCCTCGAGGTACTCGGCCCACGCCGCCTGCGCCTCCGACTCCGGCTCGAAGTCGGCGAACCCGGCCGCCCCGATGTAGTTGCCGTGCTCGTCGTAGGCGTGCTCGCCGAACGCCTCGCGGTACTCGGCCGCCACCTCGCCGCCCTCGGCGGCCTGCTTGATGGACAGGCTGATGCGCCGGCGCTGCAGGTCGATCTCGATGATCTTGACCCAGAGCTCCTCGCTCGGGCTGACGACCTGCTCGGGGAGATCGACGTGGTGGTTGGCCATCTCCGAGATGTGCACCAGGCCCTCGATGCCGTCGCCGACCTGGACGAAGGCGCCGAAGGGAACCAGCTTGGTCACCCGGCCGTAGACCAGCTCGTCGACCCGGTGGGCGTTGGCGAAGTCCTGCCAGGGGTCGGACTGGGTGGCCTTCAGCGACAGGCTGATGCGCTCCCGGTCGAGGTCCACGTCCAGCACCCGCACCTCGACCTCGTCGCCCACCTGCACCACCTGCGACGGGTGGTCGATGTGCTTCCAGGACAGCTCCGACACGTGGATGAGGCCGTCCATGCCGCCCAGGTCGACGAAGGCGCCGAAGTTGACGACGGAGGACACCACACCGCGGCGGACCTCGCCCGGCTTGAGATTGGTGAGGAACTCGTCCCGCTGCTCGCGCTGGGTCTCCTCCAGCCACGCCCGCCGGGACAACACGACGTTGTTGCGGTTCTTGTCCAGCTCGATGATCTTGGCGTCGAGGGTGCGGCCGATGTAGGGCGCCAGGTCGCGCACCCGGCGCAGCTCGACGAGGGACGCCGGCAGGAAGCCGCGCAGGCCGATGTCGACGATGAGGCCGCCCTTGACCACCTCGATGACCGGACCGGACACGACGCCGTCGCGCTCCTTGACCGCCTCGATGGTGCCCCAGGCCCGCTCGTACTGGGCCCGCTTCTTGGAGAGGATGAGGCACCCTTCCTTGTCCTCCTTCTGGAGCACGAGGGCCTCGATCTTCTCGCCCAGGGTGACCACCTCGCCCGGGTCCACGTCGTGGCGGATGGACAGCTCACGGGCCGGGATCACGCCCTCCGACTTGAAGCCGATGTCCAGGAGGACCTCGTCCTTGTCCACCTTGACCACGGTGCCGCTGACGATGTCACCGTCCTCGAACTCCACGATGGTGCCGGCGATGGCGTCTTCGAGCGAGGTGCCGCCGAGGTCGTCGGCGACGATCTGGCGCGGGGTGTACTCGCCGCTCTCGTCGAAGGTGCCCATCTCCTGGGAGGGGGCGGGGGCGGTCAGGGTATCGTCGGACATGTAGTCGTAGCCTTCTTTCCGGGACTGGTCAGCCACGCCGGGGTCCTTCCCCGGGCCGTGGCGCGGGAGGCAGTCTACACCCCGCCTACCAGCAGAAACTCGGGGTGGTCCAGGTCGGGGGGCCGCTCGGCGTAGTCCCCCGGACCGACGGCCCAGAGCCCGATGGGGCTGACGCGGGCGGCGGCGGCGATGAGCCGGAGCTCCCGGGGGGTGAAGCAGGTGGTCCACAGGTCGAAGTCGGCGGAGCGCCCGGACGGGTCGAGGACCGAGGCCCGTTCGTGGTTGACCCCGGAGTCGGCATCGAAGGTCTCGCCCTCCTCGGGGTGCCGGACGGCGAAGTAGGCCGAGAACGCGGACAGGGCGATGCGGCCCCCACGGCGCACCACCCGGGCCATCCCGGCGACGACCCCGGCGTCGTCGTGGCCGCCCAGCAGCCCGAATCCGCCCTGGCACAGGGTGATGGCGGCGTCGAAGGATTCCTGGACAAAGGGGAGGGCCCGGGCGTCGGCCCGCACCCACTCCCCCGGCCCGGCGAGGCGGAGGAAGCTCTGCGAGATGTCGAGGCCCACGACGTCAATGCCGGCCTGGCGCAGGGCGTGGCTGTGGCGACCCGGCCCGCAGCCGACGTCGAGGACGCGGTCACCCGGGTGCAGCCCCAGCGCGCCGACGAGGAAACGAACCTCCTGGGCCGTGCCCTTGGTGAAGCTGTAGCGGAGGTACGCCGGGCCGGCATGGGCCGCCACCGCCTCGAACTCCCGGCCGGTGATCTCCACGGAGCGGCCACACTAGGCGCCGTGACCGAAGCCGAGCGGGTCGCCGAGGAAATCCTCTTCCCGGCCGCCTACGCGGCCCTGCGCCGGCCGGGGCCTGCGGCGGCATCGGCCCGGCCCGGTGGCGGCGGCGGCTTCATCGTCGACGGCCACGCCCGGTGGAGGCGGGCACTACCGCGGCGCGGTTGTTGAGGGAGGCGACCTTTCTCACCGTCTTCGGGCAGACGGCCGGGATCGGAGCCGCCCAGCTGGACGCCCTGGGCGCGTGACGGTTTCGGGCCCGCCCCGCCCTGGGTACAGGTAGGGCGGAGCGGCCGGCCGAAGGCCGCGGCATCAGGAGGTGCTGGGGTGAGGTATCACGCGTTGGCGGCTGCGACCTTGGCCGCATCCGTGCTCAATCCGCTCGCGGCGGGGGCCCAGGCGTCGGGCGTGTTCCACCGGCCCATCGTCACCGTCGCGGCCAACCAGTCCAACAACTGGTCCGGCTACAACCAGGGCGCCCTCGAGAAGAGCACCACGTTCCAGGGGGTGGCGGGCGACTGGGTGGTCCCCACCGCGTCGGCCCACAAGGCGGGCGAAGCCGAGTACTCGTCCACGTGGGTCGGCATCGGCGGCGGCTGCGTCGACAGCGGCTGCACCGTCACCGACCCGACGCTCATCCAGGCCGGTACCGAGCAGGACGCCGGCAACACGGGAGGCCCCCACTACTACGCGTGGTGGGAGATCATCCCCGCCCCGTCCATCCAGATCTCCCAGCCCGTGGCGGCCGGTGACCAGATGCACGTGTCGATCACCCAGACCGCTCCCGAGGTCTGGAACATCGTCATGCGGGACCGGACGAAGGGTTGGACGTTCACCCAGACGGTCCCCTACACCTCCACCTACGCCACGGCCGAGTGGATCGAGGAGACCCCGGTGGTCATCTCCAACGGCGGCAGCGTCACCATCGGTCCCCTGCCGAAGCTGTCCACAGTCCACATCGACAACGCCCAGACCGCCTCGCAGCCGCTCGGCGCGCTGGCCGGTGCGGGGCTCGTGCCGGCCGAGGAGATCCAGCTCGTCAACTCCAAGGGCACGCCGTTGGCGACCCCGTCCAGCCCCGACCCGGACGCCGACGGCTTCAACGACTGCACCTACGCCTCGACCTGCACCGCCCCCTCGGGCGACCTCGCCACCGCCCATTAGCCGCGCTACTCGAGGCGCACCGGATGCCCCAGGTCCGACAACTTCTCGGGGTTGCGGACCACATGGATGGCGGAGATGCCACCGTCGTGTGACTCCACCGCCAGCACCTGGTCCAGCCGGCCGTCGATGTAGAGGAGGACGCCGGGGGCGCCGTTGACGGTGGCCGGGCGGATCTCCAGCCGGTCGGCGATGCGGTGGGCCAGGTTGACGAGCAGGCGGGACACCCGGTACGGACCGACGACCGGCCGGCGGGCGGCCCGCCGGTGCGGCCCGCCGTCGGAGAGGAGCACCACGTCGGGGGCGAGGTGGGCCAGGACGGCGTCGATGTCGCCGGCCGCCACCGCGCCGATCAGCCCGTCGAGCAGCGAGCGCTCCGACGCGGCATTCCGGGCCGGGGGCTTCTCCGGCCGCAGCCGCCGCCGGGCCCGGCTGGCGATCTGGCGGCAGGCTGCTTCCGACCGGCCCACGGTGGCGGCGATCTCGGCGAAGGGCACGTCGAACACGTCGGACAGGACGAACACGGCCCGCTCCACCGGGGCCAGCTGGTCGAGCAGCACCAAGAAGCCGAGGGTGAGGCTGTCGGCGAGCTCGGCCGCCTCCTCGGGCCCGGGTTCGGCCACGAGCGGCTCGGGCAGCCACGGGCCGGGGTAGGTCTCGCGCCGGCGCGCCCCCGAGCGGAGGCGGTCCAGAGCGAGTCGGGTGGCGACGGTCGTCAGCCACGCCTCGGGCCGGGCGATCACGTCCTGGTCGGCCGCCTGCCACCGCAGCCACGTCTCCTGGGCCACGTCGTCGGCGTCGGCGAGCGAGCCGAGCATGCGGTAGGCCAGACCGCGGATGCGGGGGCGCTGCGTCTCGAAGAACTGTTCGTCAGCCACGCCGAGTCGACGGCCCGGGGGCCCGGATTGTGACGGGCCGGGGTCAGCCGGCGGCGGCCCGGTCGGCGGCGACGGCGTCGTAGGACTCGAAGTCGGCGGAGGTGTCGTCGGCGTACTCGTACTCGAGCAGCCCGGCCTCGGCCCATTGGCGGCGGAGCCACCCGTCGTTGGCGTCGAGGAGGCCCAGCTTGCGCACGTTCGGGACCAGCTTGGAGAAGAAGGCCCTCTGGAAGGCGGCGAACGGCTCCCGGCCCAGGTTGCCGGCCGCTTCGAGCAGGTACGGGACGACGGCGTCCACGCTCACTCCGAGCCGCTCCCAGACCTCGGGCGTCGTCGACCGCAGGCGGTTGCGCAGCGTGTTGTCCACCAGGAACTCCTGGCGCTCCTTGAGCTCGGCCGCGCTCAGGCCCCGGTACAGCTCGTGCAGGCTCACGATCCCGAAGGCCACGTGCCGGGCCTCGTCGGACATCACGTAGCGCAACAGCTTCTGGAGGAGGGGCTCCGACGTCCGCCGCAGGAGGTCGCCGAAGGCGGCCAGGGCCAGGCTCTCGATGATGATCTGCATGCCCAGGTAGGCGATGTCCCAGCGGCTGTCCTCGAGCAGGCCGAAGATCTGGCCCTGCAGGTAGGGCGACATAGGATAGGTCTCGCCCAGCTTCTCCTGCAGGTACCGGGCGAAGACCTCGGTGTGGCGGGCCTCGTCCATGGTCTGGGTGGCGGCGTAGTACTTGGCGTCGATCCAGGGAACCGTCTCGACCAGCTTGGCCGCCGTCATCATGGCGCCCTGCTCGCCGTGCATGAACTGGCTGAGCTGGGCCTTGAACGTCTCGACCCGGAGCTTGGCGAACTCCGCCTCGCTCCAGGAAGACAAGGGCGACCCCGGGATGCGGGCGGCCTCGCGGGCCAGGGCCAGGATGGGGGGCTCGTCGTCGGTCATCCGCTCGGGATCCACGTCGGTCGACCAGTCGAGGTCGGTGACGCTGTTCCATTGCGAGGCGGCGGCCTTGTTGTAGAGGGTGACCAGCTGCGGGCGCTCCCGGTCGTAGCGCCAGCTGAACAACCGGTCGGCGTGGTCGTGTACGACCCTTACAGCGTCGTCACCCCCGTCGACACCGGCGGGCGCATCGATGGCGGTCATGCCCATCCCCTTTGACCTCGATCAGTTACCGAGGCTCACTTTACGCCGTTCAGCCACCCCAGCCCCGACGCTCCTCCGGAGCGCTCGATGCCGGGCGTCGGCCGGGCCCGCCGGCTCGGGTGGTGCCCGGCGGCGGGCTCGGCGGCTGGGCCGGGTCGGGCGGCGTATCGCCGGCCGGGGAGACGGCACCTTCGCCGGCCGGGGAGACGGCCGCGTCGACGGGCGGGGCGGGCGGCGACGCCGACCGGACGGGACGGGCCGTCCCGGTGCCGGCGGACGCCCGGGCGGCCCGGTCGGAACCGGCGCGCAGCCGGTTGACGAGGTTGATCCCGGGCAGCTCCTGAAGCCGCGAGAACGTGTCGTCCATGACGTGCATCAGCCGCTCCACCGACGCCGCGATGGACGCGACCTGGGCCTGCGTCTGGCCGATGACCTCCAGGGCCGGCACCGCGTTGCGGTTGACCGCGTCGAGCACGGCCGGGAGGCTGGCCATGACCTCCTCGTCGAGGAGGGGGACCAGGGCGTCCAGCCGAGGGGCCAGCTTCGTCAGCGGCTCCTCGAGCGGTTCGGTCACCCGGTCGAGGCGCTGGACGAGCGTGTCCAGCCGGGAGACGGTGGCGGCGAAGTTGGTGAGCGACCGGTTGAGGAGAGCTATCGAGTCGGGCAGGGCGGCGAGGGCCTCGATCTGCTCTGCCCCCATCCGGACCAGGTCACCGACGGTCGGGATCTTCACAGCGGCAAGCTATCCCTTGGCCGCGGCCCAGTCGTCGCCCCAGGCCAGGTTGACCGTGAGCGGCACCCTCAGGTCGGCCGCTCCGGTCATGGCCTCCACGACGGCGGTGCCGGCCGCCTCCTCCTCTTCCGGCGGCACCTCGACGATGACCTCGTCGTGGACCTGGAGGACCAGCCGGCTGCGCAGGCCGGCCGGCCGCAGCCGGGCGTCGAGGCGCACCAGAGCGACCTTGAAGATGTCGGCGGCCAGACCCTGGATGCCGGCGTTCATCGCCTGGCGCTCCCCCGCGCTGCGCACCTGGTAGCGCCCCGACTGCAGCTCGGGGATCTGCCGGCGCCGGCCGAAGAGGGTCTCGGTGTAGCCGCGGTCGCGCGCCTCGGCCACGACCCGGTCCATGTAGGAGCGCACCGCGGGGAAGCCATCCCAGTACGCCTTGAGGATGGCGGCCGCCTCGTCGACCGGGATGGCCAGGCGGGAGGCCAGCCCGTAGGCCTCCATCCCGTAGGCCAGGCCGTAGGAGACCATCTTGGCCTTGGAGCGCATGGCGATCGTCACGTCGTGCGGCTCCACCCCGAAGATGCGCGACGCGGTGACGTTGTGGATGTCGGTACCGGTGCGGAAGGACTCGATCAGGGCCGGGTCCTCGGCCAGGTGGGCGATCACCCGCAGCTCGATCTGGTTGTAATCGGCCACCAGGAAGCGGCAGCCGTCCGAGGGGATGAAGCAGCGCCGGAACTGCCGGCCCTCCTCGCTGCGGATCGGGATGTTGTGCAGGTTGGGCTGATCCGAGGACAGCCGGCCGGTGCGGGCCACCGTCTGGTTGAACGTGGCGTGGATGCGACCGTCGGCCGCCACCTCGGCCAACAGGGACTCGCCGTAGGTGGAACGAAGCTTCTCGACCTCCCGGTAGCGCAGCAGGGCGTCGATGACGGGATGGGCGCCCCGCAGCTTCTCGAGGGTCTGCACGTCGGTGGAGTACCCGGTCTTGGTCTTCTTCTGGGGGGCGAGGCCGAGCTTCTCGTACAGGACCTGCCTGAGCTGGGGTACGGAGTTGACCACGAACTCCACGCCGGCGAGATCCTGGATCTCCCGCTCGAGGCGACGGGCCTCCGCCGCCAGCTCGCCCGACAGGTGTTGCAACGCGGGCACGTCGACCCTGACCCCGATGTCCTCCATCTCGGCCAGGACCCGCACCAGCGGGCGCTCCACCTCGTCGTATAGCGCGGACATGCCGCGGGCCGACAACGCAGCCGACAACGGCTCGAACAGGCGGGCGACGGCAGCCGCCCGCCGGGCGGCGTCCTCGGCGGGGTCGGCGGCCGGCGCCATCAGGTCGAGCTGGCCGGTGGCGGCGGCGCCGGCCGGCGACAGCTCCAACCCGGCGTAGCGGGCGGCCAGGTCCTCGAGCAGGTACTGGTCCCCCGCCGGATCGACGAGGTAGGCGGCGATGGCCGGATCGAGCTCGAGGTTGGAGAACGTCACGCCGCGGGCCGTCAGGCCCCGCATCAGGGCCTTGGCGTTGTGGCAGGAGACCCGCACCCCGTCGGGGCCGAGGAGGGCATCGAGGGCGGCGCGCACCGGAGGATCGTCGAGCCAGGCGCCGTCGACCCACACCGGTTGGCCGAACCCGCCGTCGCCGGCCACGCTCACGAAGGCCAGGCCCAGCAGGGCCGAGCTGCCTTCCCGCCCGGACCAGGCGGCGGCGACGGCCTGATCCGCCCCGGCGCCACGCCAGCCGGCCAGTATCCGGGCCGCCTCCGCCGGGGACGGGATGCGAGCCACGTCCACCTCCAACCGGGACGTGGGGGTGGTGCCCGCGGCGGCCTCCCCTTTGTCCGCTCCGGTGGCTTCCATGAACCGGTCCCAGAGCGTCTTGGAGAACTCCAGGAAGTCGAACAGGCGGCGCAACTCGCCCAGATCCCAGCCCCCCACGGCGGCCTGAGCGGCGTCGATCTCCACCGGCACGTCGCGCACGAGCGGCGTCACCGCGGCGTTGGCGCGGACCTGGGCCTCGGCGTCGGCCAGGCTGCTGCGAAGCTTCGGGGTCAGCTCGTCGAGGTGCTCGAAGATGATGTCGAGGTTGCCGTACGTGTTGATCAGCTTGGCCGCCGTCTTCTCCCCCACGCCGGGAACGCCGGGAAGGTTGTCCGACGGATCGCCGCGCAGGGCGGCGTACTGGGGGTAGAGCGCCGGCGTGACTCCGGTGCGCTCCTCGATCCCGGCCTCGTCGTAGAGGGCGTAGTCGGAGACCCCCCGCTTGTTGTAGAGGACCTTGATGTGCGGATCCTCGACCAGCTGGTACGTGTCCCGGTCACCGGTGACGACGATGACGTCGTCGCCCCGGGCGGCGGCTTGCGTAGCCAGGGTGGCGATCACGTCGTCGGCCTCGTAGCCGGGCCAGTCGACCAGAGGGATGTCCATCGCTTCGACGAGCTGGCGGGCCAGGCCCATCTGCTGGCGCAGGATGTCCGGCGTCTCGGCCCGCCCCGCCTTGTAGGACTCCACCATCTCGTGGCGGAAGGTCGGCTCGGGCCGGTCGAAGGTGGCGACCAGCTGGTCGGGGTGATGGTCCTTGATCAGGTTGATGAGCATGGACGTGAACCCGTACACGGCGTTGGTGACCTGCCCCGAAGCCGTGGCCAGGTCGGTGGGCAGGGCGAAGAAGGCGCGGTACAGGAGCGAGTTGCCGTCGATGAGCATGACCTTGGCCATCCGCCCCACCATACGTCCCGGGTATGACGGGGCCGAGGGCTAACCTCACGGCATGCCGGAGGGGTTCCACCCGCCACTCGAGGAGTACCTCGAGGCCATCCACGAGCTGGGTGAAGAGGGGATCGTCGTGATCCAGGCCCGGCTGGCCGAGCGGCTCGGGCATTCGGCACCGGCCGTGTCGGAGATGATGCGCCGGCTGCGGGACGACGGCTACGTGGAGGTCCGGGGCCGGTCCGTCAGCCTGACCCTCCGGGGCCGGTCCAAGGCCGAGAGCGTGGTCCGCAAGCACCGCCTGGCCGAGCGGCTGCTCACCGACATCATCGGGCTGCCGTGGGAGAAGGCCCATGTCGAGGCGGGCCGCTGGGAGCACGTGATATCCGACGAGGTCGAGGCCCTTCTCGTCGAGCGGCTGGGCCACCCGACCACCTGCCCGCACGGGAACCCCATCCCGGGGGCGGGGGCGGAGGAGCGGGTCATGGCCGTCCTGGCCGACCGGGCCCTCGGGGATCACGTGCGGCTGGAGCGCGTCACCGAGCTGGTCGAGCTGGACCAGGCGTCGCTCTCCTACCTGTCGGCCCACGGGTTCGTGCCCGGAACGGAAGCCACCGTCACGTCACGCGCCCCCGACGGCACGATGATCCTCGACCTGGGCGCCGGCACCATCGCGCTGGGACCCGGCCTGGCCCAGCAGCTGTTCGTAACGGCGGCCTAGCGGCTTGTTCGGCCCGGACGTCACCTTCGTCGGCGTCCGGCGCGCCTCGCTCGGTGACCCGGGGTCGCGGGCCGGGGCGGGGGCGGTGATCATCGGCGCCCCCTACGACGGCGGCACCTCGCACCGGCCCGGCGCCCGTTTCGGCCCCCATGCCATCCGCACGACCGACTACCTCCCCCACGACGGGATCCGCCCCCACCTGGCGCTCGGCGTGGAGCCGCTGCAGGAGCTGGGCGTCGTCGACGTGGGAGACGTCGAGATGCCGCCGCAGTCGATCGAGGACTCGATGGCCCGGCTCGAGTCGGCCGTGACCGAGGTGGCGGCCAGCGGGGCCATCCCCGTCGTGCTGGGCGGCGACCACACCATCACCTGGCCCGACGTCACGGGGGTGGCCCGCCACGTGGGATGGGGCCGGGTGTCGGTGATCCACTTCGACGCCCACGCCGACACCGCCGACATCCAGTTCGGGTCGCTCATCGGCCACGGCACACCGATGCGCCGTTTGATCGAGTCGGGGGCGGCTCGGGGCGACCGCTTCCTCCAGGTGGGTCTGCGGGGCTACTGGCCCGACGAGCCGGTGCTGCGGTGGATGGCGGAACAGGGGATGCGCAGCTTCGAGATGTCAGAGGTCGTGGCCCGGGGCCTGGACGCGGTGCTGGACGAGGCCATGAGCATCGCGGTGGACGACTGCGACGGCGTCTTCCTGTCGGTGGACGTGGACGTGGTCGACCCGGGTGCCGCGCCGGGGACGGGGACGCCCGAACCGGGGGGGCTGTCCGGGCGCCAGCTCCTCGACGCGGTACGGCGGATCGCCATGACCGTGCCGATCGTCGGGATGGACGTGGTCGAGCTGTCGCCTCCCTACGACCACGCCGAGGTGACCGCCTATCTGGCCAACCGGGTCGTGCTGGAGGCGCTGTCCGGGGTGGCGTGGCGCCGCCGCGGGCGGGGGCCGGCGCCGGAGTGGCCGCTGCTCGACCGGCGCCGGGAGCGCTGATGCCGTCGCCGCGTCGGGGCGGGGCGGCTCAGCCGGCCAGGTCCTCGGCCCGCCGGCGCAGGCCCGGGTAGTCCACCTTCCCGGCCGGGCTGCGCCCGATGGAGTCGATGAAGAACACCACCCGCGGCACCTTGTAGCCGGCCAGCTCGGCCCGCACCGCGTCGGCCACGTCCTCCTCCGAAGGCCCCGGCGCGCCCCCGCCGCGTTCCACCAGCGCGCACACCTTCTCACCGAAG
>DATGAX010000385.1:0-3943 GCA_035312965.1 Acidimicrobiales bacterium | reverse complement strand
ATCTGGACAAGCCCATCCAGGAGCTCTCCTACGGCATGCTGCGCCTCTGCGAGCTGGCCTGTGTGGTGGCCCTGGCCCCCCGCCTGCTGCTGCTGGACGAACCGTCGTCGGGGATGGCCCAGCGTGAGGTGGAGGCGCTCGGCCCGATCCTGGCGTCCATACGCGCCCGGCTCGGGGCGTCGGTCGTGCTGGTCGAGCACGACATGCCCTTCGTGCTCGGGCTGTCGGATCGCATCGTGGCCATGGCCAAGGGAACGGTCATAGCCGAGGGCCGCCCCGACGTCGTGATGCGCGACCCGGCCGTCATCGAGAGCTATCTGGGCGACTCCTGGAGCCGGCCGGCGGCGGCGGGGGCGGCCCATGCTTGACATCCGCGGGCTGGAGGTGGCCTACGGGGCCATCCGCGTGCTGGACGGGATCGACGTCGCAGTCGGGCCGGGCGAGATGGTGGCCCTCCTCGGCACCAACGGGGCGGGCAAGTCCACCGTCCTCAAGGCGGTGTCGGGGTTGCTGCCCATCAAGACCGGCTCCATCCGGTTCGCGGGGACGGAGATCGCCGGCGCCGCCCCGGAGGACATCCTCGCCCTCGGCGTGGGCCAGGTGCCAGGCGGCCGGGGCCTGCTGCCGTCGCTCACGGTGGACGAGAATCTGCGCCTCGGGGGCCACCTCCTCCCGAAGGCCCGGCTGGCGGCCGCCGTCGAGGAGGCCAGCGAACCGTTCCCGTGGATGCGCGACCGCCGCCGCCAGCTGGCCGGCACCCTGTCCGGCGGCGAGCAGCAGATGCTCGCCATCGCCCGGGCGCTCGTCGCCGGCCCCCGCCTTCTGATGGTCGACGAGCTGTCCCTCGGGCTGGCCCCCGCCGTGGTATCCGATCTCATCGCCCTGCTCGGCCGCTTGCGCACCGAGAGGGGAATCGCCATCCTCCTGGTCGAGCAGCACGTGACGATGGCCCTGGCCGTCACCGAGCGGGCCTACTTCCTCGAGCGGGGTCAGGTGCGCTTCGCCGGGCCGAGCGCCGAGTTGGCCGGGCGAGACGACCTGCTGCGATCCGTCTTCCTGGAAGGGGCGCCGGCCGAACAGCGCCAGGAGGCGCTGGAGCGCATCGCCGGCAGCTGACCGGCCCCGGCCTACTTGCCGAAGCAGGCCAGCTGGTGGCCGGGCGGGCCGAGCGCGGACGGGTCGAAGATGGTGTAGGACTGCGCCGCGTTGCACCACAGGTAGGCGCCCTTGGTGCCGTCGAAGTTGCTGACCGCGGTGGGGCTCCACCAGTTGAGCGTGTAGCTGACGATGGGGTCGAACACGTCCGGGCCGAACTTCCACTGGCCCCCGATGTAGTCGCCGGGCGCCGACGACGGGACGCTGAACATGCCCTGCTCGAACGTGTACGGCGTCAGGTCCGGCCCGGCCGCCTGCAGGGCGTCGAATATCTGCAGCAGGGTGTAGTACGGGTCGTAGTAGTACCGCGGCGAGCTGGGCGGGGTCTCGGCCGGCTGGCGTCCCGGGTAACCCCGCTCGAACGTGCGGTACGGCTCGACGGTGGTGTAGCTGGGCCACTGCCACCCGCCCGTGACGGCGTGGGCCCATTCCTTCTGGTCGTAGTTGCGCCCGATCGGGTCGCCGAAGTAGCTGGCGAACCACTCCGGGTAGTACTGCTGGTTGTCGGCCGCGTTGGACAGGAATATGTCGGCGATCGGGTCGCAGGCGCACAGGACGGTGGTTACGTGGGCGGCGTTCAGCTGGGCCATGGCGTTGGCCGCCTCCGCCTCGTAGTCGGCCACGTTGATGCTGTAGCCGACCGTCTTGGCCACGGTCACGTGGCACTGGCTGGCCAGCAGCTGCTTCCACTGCGCCACCTCGGCCGTGTACACGGGAGTCTGCGGGTAGATGACGCCGAACACCCGCTTCCTGACCGTGATGGTCGGGCTGCCGGCGAAGATGGCGTTCATGCCAGCCATGCGCCGGCAGACGACGGCGGCCGAACCCTGGATGGCGTTTGTCCCGGACGGCCCCTGCACCGAGTACTCGTACGGGGCGTGCTGCTGGAACCACTCCTGCGACATGCCGACCGAGGAGAACCCGATCACGTGCTCGGCGGCCAGATCCTCCTCGTAGGGCTGCGACGCCGTCAGGGCGAAGGTGACGTCGCCGAACGCTCCCATGCTGCGAACGTTGACGGCGTCGGCCTGCGTGGCTCCGAGGCCTTGTCCCTGGTCCTCCTCGATGTAGTCGCCCTGGCCCTGGTACGTCTTGAGGACCACGTGCCGGCCGTACAGCTCGAATTGGGTGTTGAAGTAGGCGATGTAGCTCTGCAGGTCCTTGACCATGTCGTCCTGGTTGATGTTGGCCGCCCCGGCCAGCGAGTCGATCGCCGTCTGCTGCGCCGAGTTGGCCAGGCGGAAGGTCAGGGTGACGGTGGACCGGGTGACGCCGTTGGCGGTGGCCCCGCCGTTGTCGCCGGAGAAGGCCGGCTGGCACCACGGCGCGTACTCGGACCAGATGAACTGGCGGGCGCCGCTGCCGCAGCGGACACCCGTCCGCGCCACGCCGGTGAGAGAGGGGCTCGAGTAGCTCGTCACCGAGGGGACGCCGCTCGGTGCGGCCGGCCCGGTCCCGGTTGCCGTACTCCCGGAGGGTCCGCCCGACCCGCCGGCGCCCGACCCGTACGACCCGCTGGCTCCGCCGGTCGACCCGTTCACCGCGGCCGGACCCCCCGCCGCCCCGGCGTTGCCACCGACGTTCGACCCGGCGCCGCCCGCACCGGTACCACCCGCTGAGCCCGCCGATCCGGATCCGGCCACAGAGCCGGCCGGGCCCGTGGTGTAGTCACCGGTGGCGTTGAGGGCCGAGCCGGGTTGCTTGGTCGGCACGAACACGAACACCAGGACGACTGCGGCCGCGACGGCCAGCACCGGCACGTAGCGGCCCGCCACCTTCATCAGGTAGCGGCGGATCATGGTGTCGAACGCCGCCTGGCTCATGGGGGCCGGCTCGTTGAGGTCACGCATCGGCGTTGTCCTTCCTCTTCGACGGGGACTTGGTCCTGGAAGCCGCGACCAGTGGCCGGGCGCGGGTGCGCCGGCCGGGCTGCACCGCGCCGGACCGGCGCACGGCCACCGCGTCGGGACCGAGGTAGGCCTCGACGACGCGCCGGTCGTCGAGCACCTCGGCGGGCCGGCCCTCGGAGATGACCCGGCCCAGGTCGAGGCACACCATCCGGTCGGCGATGCGCGACACGAGCGGCACGTCGTGCTCGATCATCACCATCGTGACGCCCGTCCGGGCCCGCAGGTCGAGGAGCAGGTCACCCAGCGCCTCGCTCTCCCGCTGGGCCAGGCCCGACGTGGGCTCGTCGAGGAGCAGTACGGACGGCTGGTGGGCCATCACACACGCCAGCTCCAGTATGCGGCGGGTGCCCGTCGACAGCTCCGAGACGAAGCTGTCGCGATAGCGCTCCAGGCCGAGACGGGCGATGAGCGCGGCGGCCTCCTCTTTGACCTCTTCCTCGGCCGCCGACACCGCACCCGTGCGCACGATCGAGAGCAGCGGATCCTTCACCTCGATGCGTCGGTCGAGAGCCACCGCCAGCACCTCGGCCACCGTCAGCGACGGGAAGAGGCGGGCGTCCTGGAAGAGGCGGCCGAGGCCCCGCTCGGCCCGCTCGTGGGCGTTGAGCGTGGTCACGTCCACTCCGCCCAGGCGGACCCGCCCCGTGCCCCGCAGGTAGCCCGAGCAGATGTCGAACAGCGTCGTCTTGCCCGCCCCGTTGGCCCCGATGATCCCGAGAATCTCGCCCGGCGCCACGTCGAAGCTCACCGAGTCCAGCGCCTTCACCGCCCCGAACGTGCGGCCCACCTCGTCGACCGAGAAGGCCGGCCCGGTCCCGTTGAGCGCCGGGCGGGCCGGCTCGCTCGGGTGCGGCACCGCCGACCCGGCCGCCCCGAGG
>DATGAX010000384.1:0-4353 GCA_035312965.1 Acidimicrobiales bacterium | reverse complement strand
TCACTCGTGCAGTCGAACACACGCAGTGGCTCGGCCACGAATCGACCGGCTAGGTAGTCGTCCATGGTCAAGGGCTCCCGCCGGACGGCGTGATCGTTGGGACCCGCATGATTTCGCTGAGTAATGGCGATCGCGCCCAGGTCCTCACTGGTCGTGCCGTAGACCGACTGGTGGCGCCGCGCCCACATGGCGAACCACTGAGGCGGTACGAGGAAGCCGGACGGTGCGTCGAACTGCATGTCGCCCTCGACCTGCATAGGGCCTTCGACAGTGCCGAAGCGATGCCCAGACCGACCGTTCAGTGACCTGTAGACCAAGGTAGCCCGGCAATGACCGGCTTCGATCATGGCCGCCGCCATGGCGATCTGCTCGGCGACGGCGTTTCCGCCGGCGTACTGGCTGTTGGCCCAAGCCAGCTCAGTCACGCCCAAGCCCCACGCGACTTCCATGGGATGGGCGGAGTCGTTGACCTGGAACGTAGTCATACCGTCCACGCTGGCCGCATCCAACCCGGCGTCAGCGAGGGCGTCCCGGCAGGCCTCAACCGCCATGGCTTTGGTCGTGCGACCCGACGACCGACTGAACGATGTCCGTCCGATGCCCGCGATAGCGACAGTCATGCCGTTAAGGAAGCCTGGGAGGACCTCTGCACTGCCGCCCATCTTGCTCGGTCGCGTCCGTGCCGGCAACCGTCAATAGGCCACTCGTAGACGAGCTCGTCTCGGGTGTCCACGCCGGACCATTCAATAGACTGATGTGACGGGGCCGCGCCCCGGAGGGCTTCATTTCAGGCGAGGAGGGGGATTCCGTGGAGGACGCTGATCGCTGGAAGTCCACAGTCGAGATCATGGACTTGGCCAGCCGCTATACCCGCTCCGGCGACACCGGCCGAGAGGCTGACTTCGCCGAGCTGTTTACGGCAAACGGAATCTTCGAGGTCGGCGAACGTCGCTCAGCCAAAGGTCTCGAGCAGATCCGCGACCTAATGGCCGACGTCAAACGAGCCTTCTCAACCGCGCCCCCGACCTTCTTTCCCGCTCGTCACCACGTCTCCAGCCTCAACGTCCGCTTCGAGGAAGACGGACGAGCCAGCGGCCGGAGCTATTTTCTGCTGGTGGGCGGCTGGGGGCCGGACCACTGGGGAACCTATAGAGACCGCTACGAGCTGACCCCTGAGGGATGGCGCTTCTCCTACCGCCGGGCCACCATGGAGGGCGCCGTCCCCCATTCTCCGATGACGTTCCTCTTGCACGACGGGCCATGGCCTGAGTGACCGGGGCGGATGACCCAACGGCGCGATGACGAAGACCTGTGGCTCAGCCCTTCTCGCGGCTGAGGATGGTGATGGCCGAGACGGCGGTCGGGCCACCGACGTTGTGGGCAAGAGCCCACCGTGCTCCGTCGACCTGGTTGCAGGCGCTCTGCCTCAACTGTTCGAATAGCTCCACGCACTGGGCCACCCCGGTGGCCCCGGGCGGGTGACCCTTGGCCTTGAGACCCCCGCTCGGGTTGACCGGCAGGCGACCGCCTACCGACGTCTCACCGGCCTCCACCAGCTTGTAGGCCTCGAACTTCTCACAGAAACCGAGATCCTCGTAGTTGATCAACTCGACCGCGGTGAAGCAGTCGTGCACCTCGGCCACGTCGATGTCGGCAGGGCCGATCCCGGCCATGGCGTAGGCCTTCTTGGCCGCCTTGACCGTCGGCGGGAAGGTGGTCATGTCCGGCTTGTGCGCATGCATGACCCGATCGACCCCCAGGCCCACGCCGCGGATCCACACCGGGCGGTCGGTATAACGATCGACCACGTCTTCTGCGACCAGGAGCACCGCCGCCGCCCCGTCGCTCTGGGGAGTGCAGTCGTACAGGCCGAACGGCTCTACGACCATCGGAGCGTTGAGCACATCCTCGATGGTGATGTCGAAGCGCAGCTGAGCCTTTGGGTTGGACACCCCATGGTGGTGGTTCTTGACCGCCACCATGGCCATGTGCTCGCGCGTGGCGGGGGACTCATGTAGGTAGCGGGCGGCGTGAAGCGCGAAGTTGGCCGGCGCAACCAAGCCGAGGGGGAAATCCCAGGCCATGTCCCGGGTCATGGACATCCAATCCCAGAACGTGGTCTGCGTCGACGTCTCGCGAACCTTGTCCGCGCCCGCGACGAGTACGACGTCGTACATTCCGCTCGCCACGCCCAGGAAGCCGTGCCGCACCGCGTCGTTCCCCGTAGCGCAGGCGTTCTCCAGCCGGGTGACGGGAATGTCGAGCAGCCCGCAGGAATCAGCGAGGATCCCCGAGGCGAACCCGTCGGTCGGTACGAGCTCACCGAACCAGGCGGCCTCGATGGCCGTCCGGTCGAATCCTTTGTCCACACTGGCTACCGCCTCGGATACGGCCATCGGCACCATTTCCTTGATACCGAGGCCGAACAGCTCGCCGAATTGGGTCATGCCCGCGCCGACCATGGCAACCCGTCTCACGCTGCGGTCTCCTCTGGGCTTGGAAGGAATGCGTACCCGTAGTCGGGTATGCCCATCCTGATGGCCACCCGTCTGAACACCATGCGACCCCGGTCACCGATGGCGACCGATCCGGGCGGGGCTCCGGTGAGCCGGACGAGCACGCGCACCCCTGCGTGGTCGAGCTCCGCCAATACGACTGTGTACGGAGTACCCAACCCGGGCACCGGGACGTGGATGGTGGCGACGGTGTAGACCTCGGCTTGGCGGGACAGAGGGACCGTGTCCGTCGGCTCTTCGGATCCACAGCTGATGCACCGCAGGCGGGGCGGGTAGGAAAGGGTCCCGCAGGTCGTGCAGCGGGCGGCCAGAAGCCGCAGTTTGGCGTCGAACGCACGCCCGTAAGCGGCCAGTGATATCGAGATGTCCGTGTCGCTGGCGGGCCTGGTCGCAATGGGGGCCCGGGCCACTGGCTCCTCTCGAACGACCGGGACCGGACCGGACCCGAAGGCGGCGAGGGCGAGCGAGGCCTGCTCGATGGCGACCAGATCAGCCAGTTCCCCGCGGTCGACCAGCCCGGCGAGGGCGAAGAAGGCGGCGCTGGCCCCCACGGTCGGTAAAGCCGGCGGGTCGCCCATACACAGCTGGACCGCCTCCTTGCCCCGGAGACCGGCGACCGCCGACACCTTGGCTGCGCCCAACTCCTTCAGCGATTCCTTCACCCCCAACTCGCGGAGCAGTCGGGGATCCCCGTAATCCCGCCTCGGACCGGTCCATCCCCGGGCTGCGACAGGCAGGCTGCGGGCGATCCGGCCCGTGATCTCCAGGGACGACCCGGACCTACCTGTGATCACCGCGGCCGCGCCCGCGCCCCCGTCGAGATCGGCGGCGACGATCAGCGTCCCCGGTGGGACGCTGGCTGCGGTCATCAGGGCGGCGGGCGCTCCGCCCGACTGCTCGTGCACGTCCAGCGTGGCGGGTAGACCGAGCCCGGCCAGCAGGGCAGCCGAGTTGCCCCCCTCGAGCAAGGGCAGCTCGCGGCTCACGAGATGGACTGAAGTTACCCCGCCCGGATCGACCGAGGCCAGCGCATTGAGCCCGGCCGACACAGCCATAGTCACGACATCCTCGTCGTCGCCGGGTAGCCGCGAGAGGTCCTTCCCCCACGACGGTAGGTACGTCCCTATCGACTGAATCATCTATATATCTTGCTCCCCGTGCCGACTCGACGCATCTGTCAGGTTACCACGGCACAATCCGGTCGATACTTCGACCAGTAGCTATAGTCCGGCGGGTGAAACTCGGGTTCTCCGCCATGAACACCCTGGAGGATCTCCCGCCGGCGCGGTTGGGCCAGGAATTGGAAGCCCGGGGGTTCGACTCGCTGTGGTTCGGTGAACACAGCCATATCCCGGTGTCACGAGCGACTCCATACCCGGCGGGCGGCGAGATGCCCGATCAATATCGTCGCATGATGGACCCGTTCCTTTCGCTCCTGCTGGCCGCCACTTCGACCGAGGCGTTGCTGGTCGGCACCGGAGTGGCACTCCCGCTCGAGCATGACCTCATCGATCTCGCCAAGACGGTCGCGACAGTCGACCAACACACCCGAGGACGGTTCCTCTTCGGCGTCGGGGTGGGCTGGAACGAGGAGGAGTTGGCCAACCACCGTCCCGTCCCATGGGGTGCCCGCTATCGCGCCCTTCGCGAGTGCATATCAGCCCTCCGGGCCATCTGGACCGAGGAGGCACCGGAGTTCCACGGGGAATTCTTCGACTTCGAGCCGCTGTGGATGTTCCCCAAGCCCTACCGCCGCCCCCATCCGCCGGTCCTGTGCGGGACCGGCGGTCGGCTCGGCACCCGGGAGGCCGTGGCATGGGCCGACGGCTGGATGCCT
>DATGAX010000383.1:0-4145 GCA_035312965.1 Acidimicrobiales bacterium | reverse complement strand
GGCCGGAGAACGGGCCCAGGCCACCCCGGTCGGGCTGGTCCAGGTCGGCGCGGACGCCCCGACCGCGGCCGACACCGCGGCCCAACCGGTCGTCAGGCGGGCGGCGAGCGCGCCGGGCGCGGGCAGGCGGGGCGGCCCCGTGAGAAGGGCCGATCCCGGATCCGTCCAGCGGGTGCCGTCGGCGGACACCAACGTCGTCGTCGACACCGTGGCCCCGCCGATGGCCTGCGGCCGAACGATCTTCTCCACCGTCAGCTCCAACTTGCCGGCCGCGGCGCGCAGGGACACGGGCACCGCCTGGGGGCGGATGGCGCCGAAGGTTGCCGCATCGGCCGAGGGCTCCGACCAGCCGGCGGGTGGCGTCGGAGCCTGGCCCGCGGCGCGGTGATCGGTCACCACATATGGCTGCCCCGCCTCGGAGTCGAGGACGACCGTCGAGTCGATGGTGGAAGCGGCCGTCTCCGCCCGCCACGACGCCGACGCGGCCAGCGGCCCCGGAAGGGCCAGCGACGTCCAGTGCAACCCGTCGCTCGACTGCCACACCGCCTGTCCGTCGGGCCCGCCGCCGGCGGCGACGACCTCAGTGGGGCCCACGAGCGTGGGAACGGCCGACACGCTGCGGGCCGCCGTCCCGCCGGCGGTTCCGAGACCGTCGGCCACCCCGTGCGGCAGGCGGGGGACCGACTGGAAGTCCAGCGACGGGAGGCTCCAGCTCTGGCCATCGGGCGATATCCAAGAGGCCGGCACCCAACCCGACGGTTGGTCGATGGCACCTACCGCCACGAGGCCGGTCCCGAGCGGTGAGAGGGAGTAGATGATCCGATTGCCGGGTCCGGTGAAGCTCGACTGGGCCGGTCCGACCAGGTGCCAGTCCAGGCCGTCGCTGGTGCTCCACAGGGCGGGCTGCAGCCACGGACCGGACTGCACCGTACCGGCCGCGTACACCGAGTCGCCCTCGGCCAGGAGGGCTTCGACGCGGGCGCCCGGGGAGGCGCCGATCACCCTCTCGGCGGCCGGCAGCTCGGACCAGTGCCGCCCGTCGGCCGAGGACCACAACGCCAGCCGGCCGTCGACCGTACCGGCCGAGAACATGCCGAGCAGGCCGGCCGTCACGAGGGTCATGTCCGACGGGCCGGTCGTCGCCGGGACGACCTGCGGTGAGTAGGGCGCGGTGGCGCCGGGCGACAGCCAGACAGCGGCCTGCTGGGCCGCTGCGTCACCGGTGGAGCCCACCACCACCGTCACCGTCTTGTAATGGGCGGCGGCCTGGGCCCGACCGGTCGCGGGGGTCCCGCCGAGGGGGCCGCTCGTCCATGTCGTCCCGTCCGGTGACGACCACATCATCGGTTGGGGACGGCCGGCGGCGTCCGTTCGGGTGCCGAATACCAACCACGGCCCGTCCAGCGGAGGGGCCAGGACCGAGCTCAAGGTGGCCGAGGGGCCTCCCCCGACATCGAGCACCGGCGCCGGCTCCCGCTGCCAGGCGAACGGCGAAGGGGCGTACTGCCGGTCCGGCTCGGTCGTGGAGGTGCTCGGCGCGACCGTCGTGGAAGGCGCCGGTGTCCCACCCGGATGACGGCTCGGGGTCGAGCAGGCGCCGGCTGCGAGCAGGAGCACCGCCGCCCATGCCGCCCGCCGGGCTCGCGCCGCCACCGTCGCCGTCGCCTCGAGGTCGCGCAACGGGAGTGCCGTCAGCGGTTGCTCAGCCGGAAGCCGTCACCGTCATCTCGGCGCTTCCAGACCTGCCACCACTTCTTCGACGCCCGTTCACTTTCGATGTCGCGGAGGATCTCGGGGCCGGCCGCGGTGACTATCGAGTTGGCCTCGGCGAGCACTTCGGCCACGTCCTCGGCCGGCTCGTCGGGCTCCGGTTCGACCGGCGGCCGGTTGAGGGAGCCGACCACGAACGAGCCGTCGATGATGTCCGGTTGGTACTTGCTGCAGTCGTCCGGGCAGCGCCACGGAGCTTCCGGTGCCAGGTTGAGCACGCAGAACCGAGCCACTTCCCCGGTGTCGTAGGTTCGGCTCTGGAAGTGACGGCAGTCCTCCCGCATGCTCACGGCCCCCATCGTGTCACTTGGCCTGCGGGCCTGCACGGCGACCCTGGTAGTTACACTCCAACCATGCCGGCCACTTCCAGCACGGAGCTCGGAAGCGCGCTCCGCTTGGCCGTTCTCCGGCTGTCCCGCCGCCTGCGCCAAGAGACCGCGGGCACGGCCGAAGTAACCCCTTCGCAGATGTCGGCTCTGGTGGCGCTGGCCAAGCGGGGCGAGATCACGCTGGGCGAATTGGCCGCCATCGAGCGCATCGCGCCCCCGTCCATGACCCGCATCGCGGCCCGCCTCGAGGAGAAGGGGCTGATCGAACGGCGGGTGGACGAGGCGGACCGCCGGGTGGCCCGGGTGGCCATCAGTGCGTCCGGCACCGCACTCCTGCGGGAGAGCCGGGAGCGCGGCGACGCCTTCGTCAGCGCCCGCTTGGCCGCCCTGTCGGCCGACGACCGGCAGCTGTTGGCCCGCATCGTCCCCCTGCTGGAGGAGCTGGCGTCCGACGACGGGGCCGGGCCGGACGGGGGGTCCGGACCTGGTCCGGCGGCGGGCTCGGTCTCGGGCTGAGCGCGCCAGCGGGCGGCCGGGGGACCCGATGGGCGCCATCACATATAGAGATGGACTATGTGACGGATGTCGCTTGCGGCGATAGCGAGGGGTGAGGCATACTGATCCCATCGCTCGGGGCGCACCCCCCCGCCCCTCGAGCTTTATGCGAAGGACCGGCTTCCCCCCGCCGGTCCTTCGTCGCGTACGGACCCCGACCGGCGGTGGGAAATGAGCCGGAACCGGCGGCGGGACAGGAGAAGGCCTCGGACGGCGCCGGGGCCCGAGGTTGCTCTACGTTCGGGCCGAGGCCGGTCCGGTCCTCCCCCCGGGGACCCGAGGCCAGGCCTCGCCCGAACGCCCCCTCTTGGGCCAAGATCCTAGGTGCCGGAAGGCACAGAAACAAGACCCGGGTTAACGGAGTGTGAACGTCGATTGGGACCCGATCCGGCGTTTTCGTATTCTCCCCGCTAGGTGCGGCGCCGACGGCGCGCCGGCCGCCAAGGAGCTCGCATGGCCATCCCCCTCGCCGCCTTCTCCATCCGGATCCGGGCCCGTATCTCGAACCGTCCAGGTGAGTTCGCGGCGCTGGCCACCGCCATCGGTGGGGCCGGCGGCAGCCTGGTCGCCATCGACATCGTGGCCACCGACGGGGCCACCGTCACCCGCGACCTGGTGGTCTTCTGCGAGTCGGAGGAGCACGCCACCCGGGTAGCAGGCGTGGCCAGCGAGGTGGAGGGCATCGAGGTGCTGGAGGTCGAGGACCGGACCTTCGCCCTGCACGTTGGGGGCAAACTGTCCATCGACGCCAAGGTCCCTCCGTTGGACCGGGACGGCCTGGCCATGGCCTACACGCCGGGTGTGGCCCGGGTCTGCCTGGGCATCGCCGCCGACCCGTCCCTCGCCCACCGCTACACGATGAAATCCAACACCGTGGCCGTGGTCACCGATGGCACCGCCGTGCTCGGCCTGGGCAACATCGGCCCGGAAGCGGCCCTGCCGGTGATGGAGGGCAAGGCGGTCCTGTTCAAGACGTTTGCCGGCGTGGACGCGGTGCCCGTGTGCCTCAAGGTGTCATCACCCGACGAGCTGATCGAGACGGTGGAGCGGATGGAGCCGATGTTCGGCGGGATCAACCTCGAGGACATCGCCGCCCCCCACTGCTTCGAAGTGGAGCAACGCCTCATCGAATCCCTGTCCATCCCGGTCTTTCACGACGACCAGCACGGCACGGCCGTGGTGGCGTTGGCCGCCCTGCGCAACGCCTGCCGCATCACCGGACGGGATCTGGCCAAGCTGCGCGTCGTGCTGTCAGGAGCCGGCGCGGCCGGAGTCGCCATCACCAAGATCCTGATGACGGCCGGGGTGGCCGACATCGTGGCCGCCGACCGCAAGGGCGCCATCCACACCGGTCGGGACGGGTTGGATCCTTCCAAGCAGTGGTTGGCCGACCACGCCAACCCCGAAGGGCGGTCCGGCTCCCTTCGGGACGTGCTGGCGGGAGCAGACGTGTTCATCGGCGTGAGCGGTCCAGGGCTCTTGACGCGGGCC
>DATGAX010000382.1:0-5918 GCA_035312965.1 Acidimicrobiales bacterium | reverse complement strand
CAAATGCGGTCTGGTGGCGGCCGGGAAGGTGATCCGGGTGCTGGTGGATCGGGACGCCTTCATGGAGAAGGCCCGCTGATACGGCCGTCTCCCCTCAGGAGATCGAAACCGGCGTACCCAGGGGAAGCAGCCCGGCCAGGCGGGTGATCACGTCGTTGGGCGTGCGGACGCAACCGTGCGACGCGGCCGAACCGATGGACCACGGCTCGTCCTGGCCGTGGATGCCGATCTGGGCGTCGCCGCCGTTGAACACCGAGTAGCTGTCGGAGAACTCGGCCAGCCCGAAGATGTACGGCCCGTACGGCCCGTCGGGGTGGTCGGGCTGGATCAGCTCCCAGAGGTACGTCTGGTCGGGCGGCGTCGGGGTGGTCGGCCGGCCCACCGCCACGGGCGTGGTCAGGACCACCCGGCCGGCCTTCGTGACCGTGAGCCGCCGGGCGGCCACGTCGACCTCGACGCGGTACGACGTCTGGGTCAGAGTGGCGTCCGACGCCTGGATCCAGCCGGTCGAGCCGTTGGGCCGGACGGGCAGCTCGACGCGCAACCACGACCAGTCGGCGCCGGCCCGGCCGATGACGGCCAGCACCTCCGGGGTCCCGAAGGGGTTGTTCGCCGGCAGGTGCCCGGCAACGGGGCCGCCGGGGGCGCTCCGGTAGTCGGCGGGGCGGGTCAGGGTGGCGATCAACGTCGGCGCAGGGACCGCCGGTGCGGCGGTCGTGGCGACGGGCGGCGCAAGCGGGGCCAGCGGTGGTCCGGCCGCGGTGCGTACCGGCTTCCCCTGCGCCGGCACCAGCACGGCCAGCGCCACTGCGGCGGACACGGCCAGGCCGGCGATCACCACCGCCGTTGCGCGCGACACCCTGGACATGACCGTGCCATCTTCTCACTTCGCCCCGAACCGGGCCGAGCGCCCGCCTCTAGCCGGGGGGCGGCCGTTAGGCTTGGCCGGTTGGCCTCCACCGGGATCATCGACCGGGACGTCGCACCCCGTCCGGTGCTGCGGTCCCACTGGTGGCGGGAGGTCCTCGTCGTGGGTGCGTTCTACGGGCTGTACACGCTGGTCCGTGACCTCCGGGGGGACCAGCCCGTGTCGGTGCTGCGCGCCTTCACCAACGCCAAGCGGGTCATCAGCCTCGAGAAGTTCACGGGCATCTACCACGAGATCGGCCTCCAGCAGAGCGTCCTCCACGAGCGCTGGCTGGTCGAGATGTGCGACGACTTCTACGGGACGCTCCATTTCGGCGTCACGATCCTGGTGCTGGTCCTGTTGTTCTTCTGGTTCCCCACCCGGTACCGGGTGTGGCGCAACACTCTGGCCCTGACCACCGGGCTGGCCCTGATCGGGTTCTACTTCTTCCCGCTGATGCCCCCCCGCCTCCTGCCGGCCGACTACGGGTTCGTCGACACCCTCAAGTCGATCGGCGGCTTGTGGAACTTCTCCAGCGGCCCGGTCACCGACGTTTCCAACCAGTACGCCGCCATGCCCAGCCTGCACACCGCCTGGTCGATGTGGTCGGCCTGCGCCCTGGCGACGGTCATCCGACCGTGGTGGGGCCGGCTGGCGGTGTTCGTCTACCCGGCCTTCACCATCTTCGCCATCGTCGTCACCGCCAACCACTACTACGCAGACGCCATCGGGGGTCTGCTGCTCCTGGGCGGCTCGGGCCTGATCGTCCATCCGGTCACCAACGCCATCGACCGCCGGGCCCAACGGCGCGGGTGGGGGCGGCAGTCGGTCCAGCTCCCGGTACCCGACGAACCCCCGGCCCACCCGGAACTCCCCGGGCCCCGGGGTCGGGCCGCCGCCGAGAGGTGAGCGGCCCGCCCGTCGGGGCGGACGTCCGTGGCCCGGTGGACGCCCGGCTGGCCGACCTGCTCGAGGACGAACGGCGCCGGTGGAGCGACGTCGACCCGGACCTCTCCGAGCCGTTCGAGGTCCTGGCCGCCTATGTGATGGGCGGGGGGAAACGGCTGCGGCCCGCCTTCTGCCACTGGGCCTTCGTCGGGGCCGGGGGGGACGCCGCCGATCCCCTGGTCAGCGCGGCGGGCGCCGCCCTGGAGATGCTGCACACCGCCGCCCTCGTCCACGACGACGTGATCGACGCGTCGGAGGTCCGGCACGGTTCGGAGTCCGTCCACGTCCGGTTCGCCGGGCGGCACCGGCAGGCGGGCTGGGCCGGGCGCCCCGAACGGTTCGGAGAGGGCGTAGCCATCCTCATTGGCGATCTGGCCCTCGTGTACAGCAGCCGCCTGATGGCGGGAGCGCCCCCGGCGGCCATGGAGGTGTTCGAGGACATGCGCCTCGAGGTCAACATCGGCCAGTACCTCGACGTCGTCGGGACCGCGGCCGGGCCGGCCGCGGCCGGGGCCAAGGGGGCGGCCGCCGACCGGGCCCGGCGCATCTGCCGGTACAAGACGGCCAAGTACACGATCGAGCGGCCTCTGCACCTGGGCGCCGCGCTGGCCGGGCGCTTCCCCGATCTGGCATCCCCGCTGTCGGACTTCGGTCTGCCGTTGGGCGAGGCGTTCCAGCTCAAGGACGACCTGCTCGGGGTGTTCGGCGACCCGGTGGTCACGGGCAAACCGGTCGGTGACGACCTCAGGGAGGGCAAGCCCACCCTCCTGGCCGGCCTGGCCGCGGAGCGCGACGGCCGGTTCGCAGCCCGCTTCGGGCGGCCGGAGCTGACGGGCGCCGACGTCGCGGACCTCCAGCAGATGATCGTCGCGACCGGCGCCCGGGCCGACGTGGAGGGTGAGATCGCCGCCCTGGTCGAACGGTCCGAGAAGGCCCTGGACGCCCTGCCGGTCACCGAGGAGGCCCGGGACGCCCTCCGCCGGCTGGCCCGATTCGTGGCCGGGCGAGACCGGTGATGCCGTCCGCCGGGAGGTACCCTCGATCAATGCTCCTCGAGTCGATCAGCTCGCCGACCGACCTGGCCCGGCTGGACCACGACGAGCTGGCCACGCTGGCGGCGGAGATCCGGGCGTTCATCGTCAACACCGTCGCCCAGTCCGGCGGGCACCTCGGTTCCAACCTGGGCGCGGTGGAGTTGACCATCGCCCTGCACCGGGTGTTCTCCTCGCCGAGGGACATCCTGCTGTGGGACACCGGGCACCAGGCCTACGTCCACAAGCTGCTCACCGGGCGCCAGGGCATGTTCCCGTCGCTGCGCCAGGGCGGCGGCCTGTCCGGCTACCCGTCGCGGGCGGAGTCCGTCCACGACTGGGTGGAGAACAGCCACGCCTCGACGATCCTCAGCTACGCCCACGGCATGGCGGCCGCGGTGGCCCGCAGCGCCAGCCCGGACCGGCGCATCGTGGCCGTCATCGGCGACGGGTCAATGACCGGCGGCATGGCGTTCGAGGGCCTCAACAACCTCGGCCACAGCGGCAGCCGCGTCGTGATCGTCCTCAACGACAACGGTCGCTCCTACGCCCCCACCGTCTCGCGCCTCTCCGAGAGCCTGACCAAGATCCGGCTGCACCCCGGGCTGACCTCGGTGCGGGCCCGCATCGAGGAGCGCCTGCGCGACCTGCCCGGCGTCGGCGCGCTGGCGTACAACAGCCTCCAGGGCCTGTACTCGGCGGTGCGGGAGGTCATCGAGCCGCCCGCCTTCTTCGAGGCGCTCGGCGTCCGCTACGTCGGCCCCATCGACGGCCACGACATCGCCGGCATGGAGGTGGCTCTGGTCCAGGCGGCGGAGTTCGACGGCCCCATCGTGGTGCACGTCGTGACCAGGAAGGGTCGCGGGTACGCCCCCGCCGAGGACGACGACGAGCGTTGCCTGCACGACGCCCCGGTGTTCGACCCCGCCGTCGGCCCGGGCGAGGACCCCCATGCCCTCAAGGGCTACACCCAGGCCTTCAACGAAGCGATCCTCTCAGCCGGCGAGCGCTACCCGAACCTGGTGGCCATCACGGCGGCGATGCCCGGACCGACGGGCCTCCTGCCGTTCGCGTCGCGGTGGCCGGACCGGTTCTTCGACGTGGGGATCGCCGAGCAGACAGCCGTCACTTCGGCCGCCGGTATGGCCATGGGCGGGCTGCGGCCGGTCGTGGCCGTTTACGCGACATTCTTCTCCCGGGCCTTCGACCAGGCCAACATGGACGTCGGGCTGCACGGCCAACCGGTGGTGTTCGCCCTCGACCGGGCCGGGATCACCGGACCCGACGGGGCCAGCCACCACGGCGTGCTGGACATGGCCCTGTGCCTGCGCATCCCGGGCATGAACATCTTCGCCCCCTCCTCGGCCCAGGAGCTGCCGGTGATGCTCGATACCGCGCTCGAGATGAGCGGGCCGTCCGCCGTCCGCTACCCGCGCGGGGCGGCCCGCCAGGTCAGCCCCGACCGGGTCGGGTCCGGCCTCAACGCCCGGCTGGTGCGGCGGGGCGAGCAGGGATCGGTGTGCATCCTGGCCGTCGGCAAGATGCTCGAGGCGGCGGAGGAGGCGGCCGGCATCCTGGCCGCCGACGACATCGACGCCACCGTGTGGGACGTCCGGGTGGTACGCCCGCTCGATCCCCGGATGGTCGTCGACGCCGGCCGCCACCGCCTCGTGGTGACGGTGGAGGACGGTGTGCGGTCGGGCGGAGCGGGGTCGTTCATGGCCGACGCGGTGGCCGACCTGCAGGAGACCCGGGTGGCGCCGCCGTTCCTGATCCTCGGGGTACCGACCTCGTTCATCCCGCACGGATCCCAGGAGCAGATCCTGTCCCAGCTGGGCCTGGACGGTCCGGGGATCGCGGCGGCCGTGGCGAAGGCGCTGGCCCGCTCGTCCTGAGAAGCTGACAAGCTGAGGCCATGCTCGACCCGGGAGCCCACCTCTCCGCCTTGGCCGCCGACAGCGAGGCCCTCGCCGACCTGGCCGAAGGCCAGCTCGACCAGCCCGTGCCGGCCTGTCCCGACTGGAAGGTGGCCGACCTGGTCGAGCACCTGGGGGGCGTCTACAGCTGGGTGTGGCTCACCGTGCAGGCCGCGGGTGAACGTCCGGACAAAGGGCGCGACCCGGCGCCGGAAGACCGTGCGGCGCTGATGGACTGGTTCCGTGACGAGCGGGCCGGGGTCGTGGAGGCGCTGTCCTCGGCAGAGCCAGACCGCCCGGCGTGGACCTTCGTCGGGCCGCGGGACATCGGGTGGTGGCGCCGGCGCCAGGCCATGGAAACGGCGATCCACCTGTACGACGTCCAGGCGGCAGCCGGCCACCCGAAGGAGGTGGTCCCCGACCTGGCGGCCGACGGGATGGACGAGCTGCTCACCGAGTTCTTCCCCGCCGGGCTCAGGAGGAGCCCGGTCCCCGGCCTGGAAGGCACGCTCCACATCCACTGCACGGACGCCGCCGGCGAGTGGCTCCTGGATTTCTCCGGCCCGGAGCCGGCGGTGCGGCGCGAGCACGCCAAGGCCGACACCGCGGTCCGAGGCCCGGCGTCGAATCTGTTCCTCTGGGGCTGGAACCGGCTCCCCCTCGACCATCCCTCCCTGGAGGTGTTCGGCCACCGGGAGGTGGCCGAAGCGCTGGCCCAGGTGCGGATCTAGGACGGCGGCGCGGGTAGCGGGTCGAGGAGGTCAGGGCCCTCGTTGGCCACGTTGTTGACCCGGGTGCTGACCGGGTGGGTCTCGAGGATCCCGGACCGGGCCGGCACCATCAAACCCTGCACCACCTCCAGGTCGGTGGCTGGATCCAACCAGGCGCCCCAGTCCTCCGACTCCAGGATCACCGGCATCCGGTCGTGGATCGGGGCCATCAGGTCGTTGGCCGAGGTGGT
Source organism: Acidimicrobiales bacterium (assembly GCA_035312965.1). Classification (GTDB taxonomy): domain Bacteria; phylum Actinomycetota; class Acidimicrobiia; order Acidimicrobiales; family Palsa-688; genus JAKCDU01. The sequence goes on along the minus strand of DATGAX010000382.1, from coordinate 155 downwards.
GACGATGGCACAGGTGCGGAGGGGCTCGGCGTCGGGGTCGGACGGGTCGTGCCACACCTCCCAAATCCCGGCCAAGGCCATCGGCCGGCGGTCGGCCCGCTGCACCGCGTAGGGCAGCTTGCCGGCCGGGTGCCCGTAGTGGCCGGTCCGCCACT
>DATGAX010000381.1:0-4364 GCA_035312965.1 Acidimicrobiales bacterium | reverse complement strand
CGGGTCCCTCGGCCTGGCCGCGCTGGCGACGGTCGCCACGGCCCGGACCCACTCGCTCCTGCGCGCCGGTCACGGCCTGAGGGTGGCGTCGGCGCTGACGTCGGGGTACAGCCGGGCCTTCTACCTCGCCGCCGGGCTGGCGGCCGCCGCTTTGGCCTGCTCGTCGGTCGTGCCGTCCATCCGGACCCGCAGGGAGCCGGCGTCGGCGCGGGCCGCCGACCAGGTCGATGGGGCCGACCGGGTGGCGATCGATCCGGCCTGAGGGTCCGCGACTGATACAGGTCAGGTATAAGAAGGGGTGTGAAGGTGGCCATCCTGGACGATTACCTGGACACCCTGCGGACGCTCGACTGCTTCGCCAAGCTGGCCGGCCACGACGTGGAGGTGTTCACAGACCGGGTGCCGGATACGGCCGCACTGGCCCGGCGGCTGGAAGGCGTCGAGGCGCTGGTGTTGATCCGGGAACGCACCGCCATTCGCGCCGATCTGCTCGAACGCCTCCCCAGCCTGCGGCTCATCAGCCAGCGCAGCGTCTACCCCCACATCGATGTCGAGGCGTGCACCCGGCTCGGGATCGTGGTGTCTTCGGACATGCACGCCGGCACCCCGTCCTACTCCACAGCCGAGCTCACCTGGGGGCTGGTGCTGGCCGCGGCCCGCCGGCTGCCCCGGCAGGTTCAGGACATGGCGGCGGGCCGGTGGCAGACGGCCGTGGGCCACACACTGCTGTTCAAGACGCTCGGGATCTACGGCTACGGCCGGATCGGCAAGGTGGTGGCCGGCTACGGGCAGGCCTTCGGCATGCAGGTGCTGGTCTGGGCCCGGGCCGAATCCCGGGCCAGAGCCGAAGCGGACGGCTGGGCGGTGGCTGCCTCGAAGGAGGACTTCTTCGAGCAGTGCGACGTCATCTCCCTCCACATGCGCCTGGTCGACGCGACGAGGGGCATCGTCACCGGCAGCGATCTGGCCCGGACGAAGCCGGACTCGATACTCGTCAACACCAGCCGGGCCGGGCTGATCGAGCCCGGCGCCCTCGTTGCCGCGCTGCAGGCCGGGCGACCCGGCATGGCCGCGGTCGACGTCTACGAGGACGAGCCGGTGACCGATCCCGGCCATCCCCTCCTCCAGCTGCCGAACGCCATCTGCACCCCCCACATCGGCTACGTGACCCGGGAGGAGTGGGAGGTGCAGTTCTCCGACGTCTTCGACCAGATCAACGCCTACGCGGCCGGCTATCCCACCAACGTGGTCAACCCGGACGTCCTCGACCGGCGCCGTTCCTGAGCGCGCCCGGCGAGGATCACTGGAGGCGCGCCACCTGCTCGGTCCGGTTGCGCACCAGGTCGTTGAACGCCTCACCGGGGGCGAAGTGGTCCCACAGCCGCGGGGGATAGAAGGTGACGTACATGGTGCGGCGCCCGCCCTGCCCCGCCGGGGGCGGTGAGGCGTGCATGACGTCCGCCACGTGGACCGTCACGTCACCCGGCGCGGTGTCGACGGCGGTGACCGGGACACCTTGCATACGGTCCGGCCACTGGTAGTGGAGGGTCTGGCCGTGGCTGCCCGGCACCACGAGCAGGTGGCCGGTGGCGGCATCGGAACCCGAAACCTGGATGCCCACGCTCAGCGCCGGGCACAGGATGGCGTGGCCGCCGACCCCGCAGTCCTGGTGCCACGGGATGTTGGAGAGGCCCTTGGTCTCCCCGGGCACCTTGAGCAGGACGGCCGTACCCTCCATCCGGTCGGGCGCCACCTTCAGGTCCGGATCCAGGAGGGTGCCCAACCGACGCACCCGGGGATCGCCCTCGAGAGCGGCCAGGACGGGCGACCGCAGCGTGGCGTACACCAACCGGCAGAGCTGACTCGAGCCGTCCTGGGCCGTCACCCACCACGACCGGTCGTCACCGGGCCGGGCCTCGGCGGCCAGCCGGTCGATCTCGGCGCCGGCCGCCGCCATCTCCCCGGGCGTGAACACGCCGCGCACGTGGAGGTAGCCCATGGCCCGCAGCTGGGCGGCCAGCTCCTGGTCGTCGCAGTCGGCAGGAAACGACGCGGCCGGGTCACGGCCCTCCAAGTCGGCCCGCTCCGGGTGGTACGGCGGGATGCCGGCGTGGAGGTACTTGAGGACCGGGTCCCAATCCGCCATGGCCTGGAAGGCGCCCCGCTCGAACGTCAGCTCCTGGGCGAGGAACAGGCCGATGAACGTCCGCACCTGGCCCACCATGTCGTCCCAGGCCGGGCGGCTCAGGCGGACGGCGGCGGCCCCGTCGTCGGCCCCTTCCCGCACCCTGATCTCTGAGCCGTGGACGTCGTAGGTGATCGCCGCTCCCTCTACCAGGAACGTGATGCCCCCCGGGGGGAGAGCGGAAGTGACGCTGTCCAGCACCCGCCGGTCGAGGCCGGCCGGTACCGGCGGGGCCAGGGGCGCCGGCATCACGCCGGCGCGGGGCGGGCGCTCCTGAGGAGCTCGACCGCCAGCAGGGCCACTACGAGCAGCGATCCGATCGTCGTCCCCCAGCCGAACACGGCCCAGCCCCCGGGGTGGTAGCTGCTGTTGACCATGATCGGGACCGTCTCCACGGCGCAGAGGACTCCCATCCCCGCCGCGATACATGAGGTGGCCCGGGTGAAGGCGCCGGCCCGGAGCCCGGCCAGCCCGGCGGTCAGAAGGAACACGCCCAGCAGCCCCATGGCCGGGGCGTACAGGATCATGTACCAGTCCATCATCAGGCGGACGATGTCACCGTCCGTGATGCTGCCCGGTTGGCCATCCATGTAGACGAGGGTGGCGGCGGGCAGCGAGGCCAAGCCGACGTACACGGCATAGGCGACACCTGCGCCGAAGGCGGCCGAGCCGAGGAAGCGGCCGCCTCGTTCCTCCAGTCGCTGCTTCATCGTCACTGCGAACCAGACGAAGGGCAGCGCCGCCAAGACGCCCATGATCATGCCGGCGTCGATCCCACCGCGGTGGTGATGAGCCCAGCGCAGCATCACCGCCGGTGAGCTGTCGATGCGCGGCGGCTGCGGATAGAAGAAGGTGGACAACACACCAAGCACTACGAAGGCCAGCCCGGCCCAAGCGCCGATCCGGCGCCAGTGGAGATCATCGTCGGCGGCGACCGGTCGGGCCGGCGTGGATTCCTGGATCACCCTGTCCTCTCCTGGATGAGCAGTCGGTCTGACACTAGGTGACGACGGGCCCCCGGCGCGGGGCCGGACCTCGCTCGTCGTATCGAACGTATGTTCTGGTAGCTTGCCAGCGGTGATGGCCTCCAGCGGGGACTCCACCATCCTCCACGCCGACCTGGACGCGTTCTACGCCTCGGTCGAGCAATTGCTCGACCCGTCCCTGCGCGGGCTCCCGATCGCGGTCGGCGGCGGCGTCGTCCTGGCCGCCTCGTACGAAGCGAGGGCCTACGGGGTGGCCGCGGGCATGCCGGGCTGGCGGGCCCGGGCCCTCTGCCCGGACATCCGGTTCGTCGGGGGCCACTTCGGCGAGTACCAGCGCCGGGCCGACCAGGTGGTCGACGTCTTCCACGACTTCACCCCCCGGGTGGAGCGGATTTCCATCGACGAGGCGTTCCTGGACGTATCGGGCGCCGTCCACCTCTTCGGCCCGCCGGGCGCCATCGGGGCGGCCATCCGCCGGCGGGTCCGGGAGGAGACCGGGCTGCCCCTGTCCGTGGGCGTGGCCCGCACCAAGCACCTGGCCAAGGTGGCCTCCCAGGTCGCCAAGCCGGACGGCCTCGTGGTGGTCGAGCCCGGGGGCGAGAGGGCGTTCCTGGCTCCCCTCCCCGTCGGGCTGGTGTGGGGTGTCGGGCCGGCCACCCAGCTGCGCCTCCACCAGTCGGGCATCCAGACGATCGGCCAGCTGGCGGCGGCCGGATCGCCTCTGCTGGAGTCGCTACTCGGCCCGGCCAACGGGTCCAAGCTGGCCCGGCTGGCGGCCGACGTGGATCGGCGCCGGGTCGACGCCCCGGAGCGGGCTCGGTCCATCGGAGCGCAGGCCGCGCTCGGCCGCCGCCGCGTCGACCGCGAGCTGGTGCGGGAGACGCTGGGCTACCTGACCGACCGGGTGGCCGGGCGGATGCGCGCCTCCCGGAGAGCGGCCCGCACGGTGACCGTACGGGTGCGCTTCACCGGGCTGCGATCGGTCACCCGCGGCGCCACGCTGGCCCGGCCCAGCTCCGCCACCCTGACTCTGACCGAGACGGCGGTCGAACTGGCCGGCCGGGCCCTCGCCGATCACCCCGCTGAGCGCGAGATCACCCTTCTCGCCGTGTCGCTGTCCAACCTCCGAGACGAGGAGTGCCTCCAACCGGAGCTGCCCTGGGGCCGGCAGGCCCGGGCCCAGGCCGCCCGCT
>DATGAX010000380.1:0-2701 GCA_035312965.1 Acidimicrobiales bacterium | reverse complement strand
CCCGCCACGAGGCGGCCCGGCAACGCCAGGCCGAAGCGGAGCGGGCCGTCGAGGAGCTGCAGGACCGCCTGGCCGCGGCGTGCGACGAGGTGGATGAGGCAGCCACGGCCGAGCGTGCCGCCAGGCGGGAGCGTCTGGAGGCAGAGGAGGCCGGCGACCGGGTCGGCACCGAGGTCCGCCGGGCGGCGGCCCGCCTCGAGGCGCGGCCGAGCTGAGCCCTGCAGAGGTGGCCCGTAACATCGGGCCGATGAGCCAGACGCTGCCCCTGACCGGCCGGACCATCGGCGTCACCGCCGACCGCCGGGGAGACGACCAGCAGGTCATGTTCGGCCGGCTGGGCGCCGAAGTGGTGCTCGGGCCGACCATCTCGACGGTGAAGCTGCCCGATCCCGCCCTGCTGCGCCGGCGCACCGAGGAGATCATCGCCGCGCCCCCCGATTACGTGATCGCCAACACCGGGGTGGGGGTGCGGACCTGGATGGCGGCGGCGGCGGAGTGGGCCCTCGACGGGCACCTCCGGGATGCGCTGGACCAGAGCTACATCGCCTCTCGAGGGCCCAAGGCGACCGGTGGGCTCGGCTCCTTCGGTCTCGCCCCCCAGTGGCGCAGCCCGACCGAGCAGCTGGGCGAGGTCGTGGAGCACCTCAAGGTGCTCGGGGTCTCCGGCAAGCGGGTGGCCCTGCAACTGCACGGCGACGACTGCGCCGATTTCGTCGCCGACCTCGAGACGGCGGGGGCGGAGGTGACGACCGTCCCGGTCTACGTGTGGGAGCCGCCCCCCGACCCCACCGCGGCCATGGACCTCATCGAACGCACCTGCGCCGGTGGGATCGACGCCGTGACTTTCACCGCCGCGCCTCAGGCACGGTCGCTGATCGACCTGGCTGGGCGGGTCGGGCGGGCCGCGGAATTGCTGACGGTTCTCAACGGGGCGGTGGTGGTGGGTTGCATCGGCCCGGTGTGCGCGGCGGGAGCGGCCGCGGTGGGCATCGACGATGTGGTGCAGCCGGCCAACTGGCGGCTCGGGTCCCTGGTCAAGGCGGTGGCCGAGGCGCTCAGCCGGCCTGCCTGATGGCCGCTATGGACGCCGGCTCGGCTCTGATCCGCACCAGCTGGACCCGCTCCGAGATGCCCTTGAGTCGGCGGGCCCGGGGCTTGCCGACCACCACTCCGCTGGTCGGCCCGGCCTCCCGGACGACCTCCATGGTCGCCATGGCCTGCCCGCCGCGGGCGACCTCGGCGACGCGCGCCGCCACGTTGACTACATGGCCGATCACGTCGTCGGCTTCCACGATGGCCTCTCCCATGTGGACGCCGGCCCGCAGCCGCAGCGGCTCGGGAGCGGTCTCGAGCAGGGCCACCGCGGCGCGCAGGCCACCCTGCGGCAGCGGGAAGGTGCACAACAGGCCGTCGCCGATGTGCTTGACGATCCGGCCACCCTCGCGGCGGACCACCGGGCCCGCCACCCGTTGGTGGTCGCGCAGGAGGGCCCGCGCCGCCTCGTCGCCGTGAGAGGCGGTGTAGGGCGTGAAGCCTTCGAGGTCGGTGAACAGCACGGTCAGCGCCTGGGACCGCCCGGTGGGGGGGATCAAGCGGCTGCTCAACAGCTGGGCGGCACCCAACCCCAGGGCCGATAGACGGGACGGGCGGCTCTCCACCACCCGTTCCAGGAACCGCTCCAGCACCTGGTGCGGCGCCGCCGACGCGATAGGGGCGCGGCCCGGGTTCTCCAGCCAGCGGCGGTCCACCAGGCCCATCTCGAGGGCCACGTCGGCGGCATCCGGATCGAGGAGGATGATGTCGGCGGCCTTGCGGGCCAGCAGCCGGCGCAGCCGCCCGACCGCCATCTCGCCGGCGTCGCGAGCCGAGGCCGGATCGAAGCTCACCGGCTCACCGTACCCGGCGGCCCCTGCCCCGCCGGGTCGGCCGGGACGATATCGACCCGGATCGATGTCACACCCTCAGGTGGGGGACGACTGGGCCTCCCGCCAGGATCCCTTCTGGCCGGCCGGGGCCGGCTCCTTGGGCAGGCCGAGCACCATCTCGCCGAGAATGTTGCGCTGGACCTGTGAGGAACCGGCGTAGATCGTGCCGGCCCGGCTCATGAGGAAGGTGGTCACCCAGGACGCGCTGTCGTTGGGCGCGCCGACGTCGTCGGCCCGGAAGGCGGTCGCCACCCGCCCGGACGGCGTCAGGGCGGCGGAGCCGAGGATGTCGACGGCCAACTCCGTGACGACCTTGTGGTACTCGCTCCAGTACAGCTTGAAGATGGCGGCATCGGGGCCGGGGTGCTTGCCGGCGAGGTACTGCGTGAGCGTGCGCATACCGAGGTAGCGCATGATCTCGACCTTGGAGTGGCACCACGCCAGTCGCTGCCGGACGACGGGATCGCCGGCGCGGCCGGTCGCCTTCGCCATCGCGACGAGGCGGTCGAGCTCGGTGCGGAACTTGAGCGGGAAGGTCGCCGCCGCCTCACCGCGCTCGTACCCGAGCAGCGTCATCGCTACCGCCCATCCGTTGTTGGCGCCGCCGATCACGTTCTCCGCCGGACAACGGGCGTCGGTGAAGAAGACCTCGTTGAACTCCGACTCGCCCGAGATCATCTTGATCGGCCGGACCTCGACGCCCGGTTGGTCCATAGGGCAGAGCAGGAAGGAGATGCCGCGGTGCTTCGGCGCCGTCGGGTCGGTCCGGCAGAGGA
>DATGAX010000379.1:0-3590 GCA_035312965.1 Acidimicrobiales bacterium | reverse complement strand
GATGAGTGCGGCCACGTCGTCGGCGCAATCCTCGAGGGAGAAGCGGCGGGTACGTATACCTCGGCCGTGGCCCCGGTGGTCCACCGCCACGACCCGCAGGGACTCGTCGAAGCGGGGGAAAGCGCCCATCCAGTTGAGCCCGGCGGTGGCGCCCAGACCGTGCAGTAGGACGACGGGCCGCCCGCCGGTGCGGTCGGGGTGCTCGCGTACCCATATCGACCCTCTTCCCTCCAGATCGATACGGCGCCCGGGAGGGGCGAATTCCACAGCTTTTTCCACGCCATCGAGCTACCCCTGTCAGACGCCTTGTCACATGATTCGCGGCGCCGACCGTCCCGGGACCGGGCGGGCGGACGTTCGCAGAGCTCAGGGGATGTTGGGTACGGTCCGGTCCCGGGCCCGGTCGAAGCGGGCGGCCAGCCGGGTCGTCAGCCGCGAGAGCGGTCCGAGCGCCAAGAGGTGCGGATGGGGATGTGAGTGGATGACCTGCTCGGCCCGCGTCAGCTGGTCCGCCAGGTCCAGCTGCTCCTCACGGGAGAGGTGCTCGTCCAGGCCCCGTAGGACCTGTTGGCGGTCGACGTGGTGCCGCCATTCGGATTGCAACTGGCCCACCAGATCGGGAAGGTCGGGCGAGTTGATCTTGCGCCGCTCTATGCGGGTGAGCAGGTGGCCCATTCGGTGGTAGTCCCGCTTCAGCCCCGACAGCGCGCGCCGGTCGGCGATGCCCGCCCGGCGCACGGCCGGGAGGATGACGCTGTGCTCGACGGAGATGTGGGCGGCCAACCTCGCGATCAGTTCGCTCAGCTCGACGCGGTGGTCCGAGTCCGGGTCGCCGACCCGTCCGAACAGCGCGTCGATCTCCCGATGGTCGGTGTCGATGGTTTCGCCAGGCGCAGCCATGACAGTGGTCTACCCATCCGGGCGCCCGTTTGGCCGTCTGAGCGCCGGGTAGGCCCCCGCCGTGACCCAGTTCGGATTGTTCCTGTCCAGCGAAGAGCACGGACCGCGGGCCCTGGTCGAGCAGGCGCAGCAGGCGGCTGCCGCCGGCTTCCGGTCGGTGATGATCTCGGACCACTTCCACCCCTGGCTCGACCGTCAGGGTGAAAGTCCTTTCGTCTGGAGCGTTATCGGCGGCATCGCGGCCACCACGACGCTGTCGGTCACCACCGGGGTGACCTGCCCGATGGTGCGCATGCACCCGGCCGTCGTGGCCCACGCCGCGGCGACCAGCCAGCTGATGCTCGACGGGCGCTTCCGGCTGGGCGTCGGCTCCGGTGAAGCGCTCAACGAGCACATCCTGGGCGATCACTGGCCCCCGGCGGCGGTGCGCCAGGAGATGCTGGAGGAGTCGATCGAGGTCATGCGCAAGCTCTGGACGGGCGCCGTCATCACGCACCACGGACGGCACTACCGGGTGGAGAACGCCCGGATCTACTCCCGCCCGAACGACCCCCCTCCCGTGCTGGTGTCCGCCTTCGGCTCGACCGCCATCCAGCTGGCGGCCCGCACCGGGGACGGCCTCGTCACCACCCGGCCGGATCGGAGCTTCGTGGAGGACTACCGCGACGCCGGTGGGGCGGGCCCCACCATCGCCTCCACCAAGATCTGCTTCGACCGCGACGAGTCCAAGGCGCGCAAGCTGGCGCACACGCTGTGGCCGACCGACTCGCTCCCGGGCCAGCTCAACCAGGAGCTTCCGCTGCCGGCCCACTTCGAGCAAGCTGCCTCCCTCGTCACCGAGGAGATGGTCGCGGAGAGCGTGCCCTGCGGGCCCGATCCACAGCGTCACGTGGAGGCCATCCGCCAGTACCTGGACGCCGGCTTCGACGAGATCTTCATCAACCAGATCGGCGACGACCTACCCGGTTTCCTGGAGTTCTGGGAGAACGAGTTGCGGGGCCGCCTCGGCGCCTGAGCCCGGACGGGCCCGGACGGGCCTGACGGTCAGGCGCGGGCGAGGCGGACCGCCGTCTCCAACAGCAGGGCGTGGACGAATGCCTGGGGTACGTTCCCCCGGAGCTGCCGTTCGGAGACGTCGAATTCCTCGGTCAGCAGGCCGGGCGGCCCGCACGACGCCCTGTTCCTCTCGAACCAGGCCACCGCGTCGTCCCGCCGCCCCTGCTGCAGGAAGGCCAGGGCGACGACGAACCCGCACAGGGAAAAGGCGCCCTCGGCCTGGCCGAGGGGCCGGTCGTCCTCACGGAAGCGGTAGATGTAGCCGTCCTCGCACAGCTCGTTCTCGACCGCGTCCAGGGTGGCCTGCGTCCGGGGGTCGTCGGCGCCGACGGCGCCGCGTATCGGGGGAAGCAGCAGGGCGGCATCGACCCGACTGTCGTCCGGGGCCCGCTGCCATCGCCCGGAGGAATGAATGCAGGTCCGGGCCGTCTCGGCCCCGATGGTATCGGCCAGCGCCGTCCAGGCCCCGGCCTGCGGCCCACCGGTGCAGGCTGCGATCTGCCTGAGCCCGGCCACACATGTGAGACGGGAGTGCGACCACCAGTGGTCGTCGAGCTCCCAGATCCCGGCGTCGGGCTGCCGCCAGCGCTCGGCGATGGCGGCGGCGGCGATCTCGGCCGCCTTCCACTGCTGGTGGTCCACCCGGTCGGTCCGGGCCGCGGCAGCCAGGAGCAGGAGGCTCTCACCGAACGCGTCCAGCTGGAACTGGGTGTTGACCCGGTTGCCGACCTTGACCCGCCCGCCCGGGTAGCCGGGCAGATGGGTCAGTTCGAACTCGCTCGGGACGAGCCCGCCGCCGGCCCGGTACGCCGGCTTCATCTCGGGGCCGTCCTCGTGCAGGCGTTCCGTGACGAAGCGCACCGCGGCGTCCACCAGAGGCTCGCCGCCGGGAACCTCGGCCGCCGCCTCGCCGACGAAGCATTGGTCCCGAACCCAGGCGTACCGGTAGTCGTAGTTGCGGCCCTCGTCGGCCCGCTCCGGCAGCGCCATGGTCGCGGCCGCCACCATGGCGCCGCCGGCCGTGGTCAGGCCCCGGAGCACGGCGAAGGCGTGGGCCGAGTCGCGGCGGGCGGGTATGCCGTCGAGGCCGGGAACCACCCGGCGCCAGGCCGCCTCCGTCGCCTGCCACATCTCGTCCGGTGGCCGGGGTGGGTCGTCGAAGGGTTCGGTCGACAGCTCGAGCACCAGATCGTGGTGATCGCCCTCGTCGAGCTCCAGGCGCTGCCCCAACTCGCCCGACCGCAGGCGCCGGGCGCCCGGCCCGGGGGTCCAGCGCAGGTGCACCGCACCGGTCACCCCCAGCCAGGACGGACCTTCCCGCCGCACCCGGCTCATGGCCCGACGGCCGTAGTCGGCCCGCACGTCCATCTGGGCCCGCACGCGCACCCTTCCGTGCACCGCCTTGACCCGGCGCAGCAGCACCGCGGTGCCGGCGGCGCCCGGGAAGGCCAGGGCGGTGCGGCACTCGAGCACCGAATCGGTGGTGATCCAGCGGTCGTTCCAGATGAGGGTGGACTCCTCGTAGTGACCGCCCCACACGAAGCGATCGTCGGCGGGCGCCACCTGGTAGCAGCCCGGGCCGCCCAGAAGAGAGGAGAAGACGCTCGGCGAATCCCAGCCCGGGAAGCACATCC